>NZ_JACJFF010000257.1:0-2151 GCF_014164465.1 Vibrio sp. SG41-7
GGTTGTATTGCTTCCAGTTGGTTGTTTTGTAACGAGGCTTAGGCATAGGACTACGAGAGAGAGTGGAGGTAGCTGATCAGATCGTAGGTTCTTGATTTAGTTCCATTGAATTACGCAACAAAGCCAATATCAGGTCACCTTTCAAGGGCTTAAATTCTAATACGTCAGTTTGAAAAAGAACTGCAATCTGCATTTTTGTATTTATGTTGGCGTAGTTGATCAAATAGGCTCGAAGATCAACGATGCCATATATGACTAGCCGCTAGGGCTAGCTTCTAACAGGCATACCTAGTCCTATGACTTTGTTTATAGCTTTGACATTCGCCATGATTTCACCCACTTGAGCGTTGTAACATCTCAAGCTCAATTTACCGTTGGTTAGCCCTTTATATCGAGACATTGCGGTCTCCGATATTGAACGATAGTGGTAACCAGACTCAGATTTCCACTCCGCTATTGTTCCATTTTTTAGAACCTCTACAGCTTCGTTTCTGGGAGGCCCATCCTCCCAAAGCGCCGCATTCTTTCTAGGCGGTATCAGCGGAGTACAACCCTTATTTTTCAGAGTCTCATAGCAGTTTTTAGTGTCATATGTTCCATCAGCAGATACAGTCTGGATCATTCTACGCAAGGGGTTGAGTAATGTTGGTAGCACTTCGCTATCGCCAACGCTTACAAGACTAACTTCTGCCCCAATAGCCTCATGAGTATCTACATCAACAGCTAAGTGCAGTTTGCGCCATGTTCTACGTTTTTCTGCACCATGCTTTTTCACTTTCCATTCACCCTTGCCAAAGACTTTAAGGCCGGTCGAGTCAATGGCTATATGGTGAATAGCTCCTCTGGATTTATTGCGATATTTGACCTGAACTGTCTTCGAGCGCTTGCTGATACAAGTGTAGTCAGGGGA
Source organism: Vibrio sp. SG41-7 (assembly GCF_014164465.1). Taxonomy (NCBI): domain Bacteria; kingdom Pseudomonadati; phylum Pseudomonadota; class Gammaproteobacteria; order Vibrionales; family Vibrionaceae; genus Vibrio; species Vibrio sp. SG41-7. The sequence goes on from NZ_JACJFF010000257.1 coordinate 911, forward strand.
CGTCAGTGGAACATCTAATAGCTCAAAGATTGAGTCGATAAAACCTTGAAGAGCACGCAATGGTAGAGAGAATATTCCCTTAATCATCAAGGCGGTTTCAATCGCTGTATCAGAGTACTGAAAGCCTCTACCACGCTTGCCATGATGGGTTTTGCATTTCCATGCATCTATGGCTGAGTCATCTATTCAAAACGTAACCGAACCACGTTTACATAGAGCCTTATTGTACTCTGCCCAGTTAGTAATCTTCTTTTTCGCTTTGCCCATGTAACCACCGTTCTAATCATCACAAAGGATCAGATCGCAGATCTTGGTAAAGGTTCAACTGATTTAGGCAACAACGTCATTTATGTTCATAATTTCAACTATATGTCTGGTTGTATAATAGTCTCTAAACTATTGATAAAATGTGCTTTTCTTATCGCTTCTTTTCTATTAGTGACATTTATTTTTTTGTATATGTTGTATACGTGCGTTTTTACCGTACTTTCTGAAATAAATAGTTCGCTTGATATCTCTAGATTTGAATCTCCTCTGACAACTCGTTTAAATATCTGAGCCTCTCTTTTCGTCAGGTTAGACAGTATTACCTGAGACTTGAAAGTATAAGAGCACGCATTGGATAAAATATGTGACATCAACTTCCTAGGGAGCCATAGATCGTCATCACATACTGTTTTTAAACAACGTGTAAGGTGTTCAATAGGAGCATCTTGATAAATCATCCCCTTTATATTAAATAGGTTGAATAGTTGCATTACGGTAATACTCTGTCCGGTAATGTCTGCGGGAACGTCATAGACTACCCATTTACTGGACTCTATTTTTGATAAGATGATGTTGATATCTTCGATATTTTCCAAGAGTAAGTAGCTAATGAGAACGACATCGAACGCTTTATGATGACGAGAGCGCTCAATGCTTAAAATACATTCTCTGCTAAAAGAAAAATCACTATATTTTCCTATTTCTCGTTGAATAAACTGGTTGTTAATACCGTTGTCACCTACCAGGAGTATGTGCTTTAAATTATTTTTATTAGTCTCCTAAAAGGTTAAAACCACCGACTTTAGTCGGTCAGCTTTAGCTATGATACTTTACAACTCTGTACATAGGTAAGGGCGGGATCGAACTTTATTCATTGAAAATAAAGGATTTATTTTACAGGGAACTTTTTTAGATAATCACGATCTGATCATGAAGTAAAAAAACATGAGAAATTCGCACATGATTATCATTGA
>NZ_JACJFF010000258.1:0-2084 GCF_014164465.1 Vibrio sp. SG41-7
GCTTGCAGCCCCAACCCGAGCATAAAAATATCAGAAGAATTCAATGTGGCTGGACCTTGTATTGGAGCCTATTTAGGAGGTGCATATTTTAACCCAAATCCACACAAAACGTCGAAGAGCCATAATAAACAGGTAGTGAATCCAAAGGTAATCAATCAAAAGATTGATAATCTGACGAAGCCAACGACTTCGACTCAGAACCAATCCAGTCGTTTAGCTTGGTTATCCAAACTTAAGCCAACGCACTTGTTGCTTATGCTTACTGCAGGAAATCTGATTTGGGGAATTTCCGATAAGCACTCATTTTTTGATTTTTGGCTATCTAGCGATCAACACGCTTATGTCGAGTTCAAGCAAGGCAACTACGCGCAAAGTGCCGCTCTGTTCGATGATCCAACATGGAAAGCTTACAGTCGTTATTTGTCAGGTGATTTCCTTGGCGCGATTGACCTATTAAGCCCACAAAAAAGTGAACAAGGTGGCGAACCGACAACGTTGACTGATTTCGCTAAGTTAATCGTTGCGAACAGCTACGCTCATACAGCTCAATTTGATAAAGCCACGGCGCTTTACAACGAACTGTTGAACAACGAAAAGTATTCAGAACAAGCGACCAACAACCTCGCCGTTGTGGAAGCGGCGATAGAGAAGATTAAGAACACACCACCGACAAAACAAGATTCAGAAAAAGTCATTGATGATAGGAAATTAGTCGACGACGAACCAAAAGAAGGGAGTCAGAAGGAGCTCGTGATCTCTGACCAAATTTGGCTAAAACAGGTCAGACAAAATCCATCTAAGTTTCTAAGACAAAAATTTCAGCAGGAATACAGCAATGAACAAAACTAAATCGACAATCCGAGCATTCGACCTTCTGAAATGTTGGTTTGCTGTCTTATCCGCGATGGTGCTTTTAATTTCAATGCCTGCCAATGCTACTAACCTAGACCAGCTCGTCAGTGACGGTGAGTTGAAGCTAAACGTTGAAATTAAAACTCAAGATGTCGCTGTGAAACAACAAGTCGCACTCGACGTTGAAGTATTGAGTACCCGCCCCTTTCAAGAAGAGTTGGCATTACCTTACTTAGATATACCCAACACGGTCGTAAAGAAAGATGAGCAGAAAGTCGCTCGTTCAGCACGCACAATTGAAGGCATTAAGTGGTTTACACAAAAAGCACGTTACTACTTGTACCCAATGCAAACTGGCGAGTTTACCGTCCCTGAATTGAAGATTCCCGTTAGTGTAGAGCTTACCAGCGAAAACGTTGTTGAAGGGGCAATTCAATCGCAACCCATTAACTTTACATCCAAAATACCCGTAAGCAACATTGATACTGACGCGTTGATTGTTAGCCCAAATGCTGAACTTTCAATATCAACTGATCGTCCGTTAACCGACGAGTTCGAAGTTGGCCACGCTGTCACTGCAACGTATACATTGAGCGTGGCAAATTCACACATGATGTTGCTGCCTGAGATCAACATACCAGACATATCTGGCGTTGAGTTGTATCGCAAACCAGCAGTCAAAGAAAACGTATTTAATCGCCTGAATAAGAGCAATACCGCGACACTCAAACAACAGGTAACGTTAATTCTTCAAGAACAAGGGAAAGTCGTCTTACCAAAACAGACCATGACATGGTGGAACACAAAGACCAATCAGCTGGAATCATTGACTGTTAAGCAGCAAACGCTTCAAGTCGGTGACGCGAAGTTATTAGACTCACTAAGCAACACTTTAGGATCGAGCGACGGGGCTCAAACCTTATCGAATTGGCTAAGCCAATATTGGTATTACTTGGTCATTGCGGGAATATTCCTTGCTGCGATTGCTCGCCTAATCGGAAAGCATTTTATTGATTTAAAGCGTTATTTTGTCGCACGCCAGCAATTGAATACCAAAAAGTTGAATATTCAATTTTGTCGACACGTTGAAGAAAAGCAGTACAGCAAAGCGGTGCAAACTATCTATGAGATTACGGGGCGAACAACCTTGTCGAAAGGCACGCTTCAACTGCCTCTAGATTCTGAATCAAACGACATTTGGAAGAAGTTATTGAAGCTTGGCTACGCAAAAA
>NZ_JACJFF010000259.1:0-1974 GCF_014164465.1 Vibrio sp. SG41-7
TCCTCTACGACTACATGGTCAAGTGCATGAAAGAGCTAGCGAAAGCTGAGCCTGATATCGATGCGCTCCTACCTTGGAGCTTCAAACATTAACAACATCGCCCCGTGGGTTCATGGGGCGCATACTGTTCATGCCTAACTTAACAGCAGATAATCCCATTATTATTCCAAGAGATATGCCTAAAGAGCTGTCTCTCCAACTAAATGAAATTATTATGGAGCACTCTCAGCGTTGGGTGATAAGCACTCCAAGTATAGCAGCCTAACAAGGCGTTATGTTTTTCTGGAGTCAGATTTGGAAATTGCAAAATTAATTGATACTGGTTTTTCTACTGCTGATGCTGAATACCCTGAAATCTTTCAGGTTGATGGTGATGTGATCTTAAAGTTTCGTGATTGGCGAGAGGAAAAGGTAGAAATCTTCTTTGCAGACCCAATTGCAATGAAGTGGCAAATGGCTGAGTCTTCTTTAAACGGAGAACGCTGCGATAGTTGCTATGAAATTGAACAGTCTAATTGGTTGAAGTTGCATATTGATCAAGATGAAGTATCCGAATCCGAAGGCTACAAACACTTTAAGTTTAATTTCAATGAGATTGGACAGTTTGAGGTTTTAGCTCTCAACTATCAATTAAAAACATAACAAGGAGGCCTTGTGGGAAAATTAGTTAAGCCGATTATAGTGGTTGTAGTTTTTCTAGTTTCAGTTTGGGGATCAATGTGGTTAAAAAACAATGTCAACTTATCTGAAGCGTCATTTATGGTTCTCATTACTCTCGCGGCTATTTTTAGCATTCTCCTGCCAAATTTGAATCAGTTAAAGTCATTCTCAATTACTCGAGGTGAGCTGATTCTACAAGAAATCAAGGACAGTGAAGTTGCGGTGAAAGAGCTCGCTTTAGCTACACTAGAGCTTGTAGAAGCAAGCACAGAAGCAGCAATGGTGACCAGTGATTTTGACGAAGAGCGATACAAAAGGGCTATTGAAGAACTGAAGTCTTTGACAGCTAAAACATAACAATAAATTTAATCAGATTTGTAACACTTGGCATTTTTGCTTTGAATTAGCTTAAGTATTTACGGCACAATGGTTTAGGTGGGTGGTAGTGTTACTCACTACTTAATTTGGCGTTAGCCGTTAGAGTCAAGCTTGGAGATAAAGGTAATTAATGCGACAAGAAGAATGGTATTTATTTCAAGAACAGATATGCCAGCACTTTAGGTCTATCGGTGCTGAATCGGAAACCAACGTTTGTTTGAAAGGTGTAAGAACCGAACATGATGTAGACGTGTATGTAAAAACTAAATTCTTAGGCATTGATTTACAATGGATAATCGAAGCTAAACATTGGAAGCGCAATGTAAACAAGGGACATGTACTTGCACTACGAAGCATTGCTGAAGACTTAGGTGTAGATAAAGCATTTATAGTTTCTAGTAGCGGGTTTCAAAGTGGTGCTATGGAAGCTGCAAATAATACAAATATAAAGTTGCTGACTTTCGACCAACTTAAAGAAGAAACTAAAGGCTTTGTTGAGTCTGAAATACTCAAAACTTACGAAACACGTTTGGATTTGCTAGAAAATAGATATTGGTCTCATTCCAAAAAAATTCGAATTAAATACGGCCTTCGTCATCATTTAATGGACCATGAGCTTAGATTTACAGGTCAAATGTTACTAGGTGTAGCACGTAAAGCGTTGATGGATGCATCAGATAAAAACTATCCAATATTTCTTGGTACAGGACATAAAGAACACCAAGGAGAATTGTTTGCTGACAACTTTCAGCAACTGCAAAACTGGTTGAACCTCAATTTCAATCACTTCGAGGCAAAGCTGTTAGCATCGGAGTGGGAAATGCATAAAAATGGAGATTATAACCCAGACTGTATCTTGTCTTTGAGTAGTGATGAAACTCCGTCAAAAATGATGGCCAAAGGCATGTATAATGCCGAAGATGACAGCTAACAGGG
>NZ_JACJFF010000025.1:0-54527 GCF_014164465.1 Vibrio sp. SG41-7
CCACTGGGTTGCCATCTTTATCGAAATACAGACCTTCACCTTCAGGAACGGTCGTGAAGATAATCGCTTGTGCCACGTCGGCTGCCGAAGCGATAAGTTGTACGTTTTGCTCTTTCAGTTTTTCACCAGCAGCAATGTATGAATCCCAATCTTTGATTGCTTCTTCTACATCAATGCCCGCTTTTTCGAATACGTCGGTACGGTAGTACATAACACCTGGACCTAGGTCGACAGGGATACCATACATGTCGCCGTCAGCGCCTTTACCTTGTGCCCATGCGTAAGGTGCGAATCGCTCTTCGTATTTATCTGCACCGTAGTTTTCAGACAGGTTAACTAGGCCGCCAGAACCCACGAATGGACCAATTTTCTCAACGTCGACAACAATCACATCACCGGCACCAGAGCCCGTTGCAAGGTTCGTTGTGAGTTTCGTGTGGTGGTCACCGTGGTTGTTCATAAGGTAATCAACTTTGATACCCGTTTCCTTTTCGAAATCAGGCAGTAATACCTTCAGGCTGCTATCGAAATCAGGGAAACCGTCGAAACGAATTTCTTTGTCTGCTGCATTTGCAGCTGTTGTACCTAATCCTAAAGCAACCGCGCATGAAAGCGCTAAGGTCTTAAATTTCATGTTCTATCCTTAATATTTTTATAGGGTAACTGGTAAATCCGATACCGAGTTTCTAGTGACCAACGTCGGCAGCAATTTAAAGTTCACGTCATGTTTTATTTTTTTTAGCTTCTGTAGAGTGAGCTGTACTGCTTCAACGCTCATCTCTTCAATAGGGAAATTAATGGTGGTCAAACTAGGGGTCAGATAGCGCGCGAAGATGGTGTTATCGAAGCCCACCAGTGATACATCTTTAGGAACAGACAGTCCCTCTTGATGCAACACCTCGAAGGCGCCAAATGCCATGTGGTCATTCGAAGCAAATACTGCTGTGAAATGACACTTACGATTAATCAGCTTCTTCATAGCACTGATGCCCGTCTCTTCAGTAAAGCCCGCTTCCGAGACTAATGCTTCATCGTATGGCACACCCGCTTCTTCCAAGGCCTTTCGATACCCCTGCAAACGCCCCCTAGCATCTGCTTTATCTAAAGGCCCGGTAATACACGCGATATCTGTATGTCCCTTTTGCAAAAGATATTGAGTAGCGAGTAGCCCCCCGACTTCGTTATCAATATCAATGCAACTCATCGCCATTTCTGGGATGAAGCGGTTAATTAAAACCACAGGGGTCCCCAGTTCTTCCAATTCAATTAAATAATCATCACTGAGCAGTTGAGTATGAAGAATCAAAGCATCAACACGACGCCCCAACAGAAACTCCACAGACTCACGTTGCCCTTGCTCAGTATTCGAACCCGCTGTTACCACAGCGTGGTAACCAAAGCGGCGTAGGTTCTCTTCTATGCAATGCAAAATGCCTGAATAGAAAGAACCGCCAAGTTCTGGAACAACAACACCCACACTACCAGTACGACTTGAAGCCAAGGCTTGAGCGATAGAGTTCGGGCGATAACCCAATTCTTTGATCGCTTTTTCAACCTTTAACTTCTTGTCATGACTGACTCTGCTAGTGCCATTAATAACCCTAGACACTGTCGCCTGAGACACACCTGCATGTTCTGATACGTGTTTAATTGTTGCCACTCGAACCTCGATACTTCATTAGCTTGTAACCGCTTACAAAACGATTATTAAAGAAAGGCGTCTTGGTTGAAGTGAGTGTCATAACACTAAAGTTGGAGGTAAAAAGGCCAGTTGTGGAAATCATGAAAGCGCTTACAGATTAACTTCACACCATGAAACTGTTTCATGAGATTATTGTTCATATTATCAAGATGGTGTTCGGTTACTTGTTCGTCAGGTCAAACAAGTCCGCCTAAATCCATTTTTTTAAAACGTCATTTGATGATGAATCCGCAGCTGACGGCAATATACACGGGGAAAGTGACCTTGTTATTTCAATGGCCTTTCGAAATTGTATGAGAACATTTCACGGTAATTTTTAGCTCAAAGCCTTTTCATCAGAAAAACCAGATACGAAAACGCCCAGCGGAAGGCTGGGCGTGAAATCATAGAAGAAATTAACTGGCTCTAATCTTTGTGATTAGATGATTCCGCTAACTTAAACTCTTGAGTTAATGAGAATTGCTGTTGCGACATGGTTTCAAGCTGTTGACCGTGGGAAAAAAGCACTTGGGAACGTTGCGAGTTATCTTCAGCCAAAGTGTGTATCTGACTGATATTTTGAGTGACTTGAGAGGCAACGACTTGATGCTCTGTCGTCGCGGTCGCGATTTGATGACTCCTTTGCTCAACCTCATTAAGCAGATCAGACACCGTCGATATCGAGTGATTCACTTCGCCGGTTTGTTCTACGCATTGAACCATACCCACCACGCACTGATTGATCTGTTCAACCGCCAGTTTAGAGCTAGTTTGCAACTGCTCGATCTTGTTGTGTATCTCTTGCGTAGAAGCATTGGTTTTGGCTGCTAGCACGCGAACTTCATCCGCAACCACAGAGAAACCACGCCCTTGTTCTCCAGCTCGCGCGGCTTCTATGGCGGCATTCAACGCCAGTAGATTGGTTTGCTCAGAGATCCCAGATATCACATCCAGAATGGACCCAATACTGGCGCTTTCGCTTTCAAGCTGACCAATGGTCGCCGTTGATTCCGCCAGCTTATTTTCTAGGCTGCCCATCAATTCGACGCTTTTATCCATGGTCTTCTGGCCATCACTGGAACTGGATACCGCGTCGGTCACTAGCGTTAGAGTTTGGTTGGCCGCCTGAGTGATTTCCGTCACTGAGCACTCAATTTGTTCCATCGCTGTCGCTACCATCACCGTTTGATTGGTTTGTTCTTGCATCGCTTCACTCAAAGAACGACTGGTGCTTTGGTTCTCAAGGGAAGCTTCCTTTAAACGTGTTGAGGAGTGGCGCATGTTGTCAATCATTTGGGTCAGGTGACTGATCACCAAATTGACTTTATCGCTCACCAAACCAAATTCATTATTGGCTTGATACTGAACCATCACGCTCAAGTCTTTTTTGGCGACTTGGTCTAGTGCACTTTGCAGTAATTTACTTGGCTTGCGAATCCCTTTAGCAATGTTCAGCCCGATTAGCAGCGCAATAAAAACCGACCCAATAGCAATGATGGCCTGCATCAAGAGTGCTTGATGAGAGAAGTCCATCGACTCGTTATATAAACGTTTAGCCGTGTCTTCCGCGTACATAGAAAGCTCATCAAAATGGCTTAACTGCACATCAATGAGCTGTTCGATCTCCACTCTTTGCTGAGCAATGCTCTCATGTAGCTTCACGGTTTCCATATGCGTTGACACAGATCCTTGCGCTGAAAATACATGTGAAGCGAGCAGTGATAAAGACTGTTTACTGCGGCGTAGCAAAGATGAGTCCAGATTATCCAAGTCTGATACAGCTTGTTCGAATCGCTCTTTACGGCTTTGTAGGCGACGCTCAACACCACGAACCTCCGATGACGTTTGCAGAGAAAAAGCTTCATTCGCTTCTGCTGCAATCAAACTCAACTGAACCAACAAGGCTTCTACCGCTTTTTGCGTGTTGCCCGAACTCGTACTCGCCAATTGATTAACCAAGGTGTTATTGAGTTGTCCTACCACAGATTGAAATTGTTCCTGACCCATCGAACCGAGATCTTTACTATCCAAATAAGAGACGTATAAGTTTAAGGACTGTTCTATCTTATTGATGGTGGCAACGCCCGCTTCTTCAATATTTTGGAGCATGGGTTCAAGTGGTGAGCCCGATTCAGCCTTGCCATCAAACCAATTTAACTGCTGCTGATATCGCTCGATATTACTCAAAACGGTTTGTTTCAGCGGTTCGAGCTCATCAATGTAGTTGGCGGATAAATAGGGAGTAGTGCTGCGATTAATATCCAAAAAACGGATGGTGAGCGTGGAGGATTGGAGCATTAAAGGAGTGGCTTGTTGAGTGATGGTTTCGATGTGTGAGGTTATGTTCTTGTTGCTGCTAATACTCAACCATGCGCTACCAAGCATGATCACGATCAGCGTGAAGAAACCTAAATAAACTCGAGACACGATGGAAGAAAGTCTCATCGTTATTCCTTGATCTAGTGGCGAAAAAAAGGGCACAAAAATGTGCCCAAGAATGGAGTTAATTGAAACGTGCCCTAATCAATCTGCCTTTAGGGCTAAAATGGACAGTATTACGTGCTCTTAACAAGCATAGATATTTGAAAGCATGGCTCTTTGAAAATATGCCGAATTCAAAGAACAGCGCTTTCTATACCTGTGATTACCACCAAGCTTCAAACATTGCGCCGAACGACAATGTATCAACATTGGTTGTCTTCACTGTGTTGCCTTTCGTTTCTACATCACCCACGGTTGTGTAGAAGCGAAGCATTGGACGGCTCCAAGGTAAGCCACCTAGAGAAACGTTTTGAGACAGCGTTACCTTCCACGCATTCTCTTCACCGTCGTCATCGTAATCAACCATGCCGTAGCCAGCTTCTAACCATGTAGAGTGAACATCATCCCATTGGTACTGTGGACGAACGATACCCGCGTATTCAGTATTCTCACGATCTAAGTCTGAGCCAGAATTGTCTTTGTAAGACACTAAGTAATCAATGATGAACTGTTCAGATGCAGCGTAGCTACCCTCAACACTTGCATACAAAGTCTGGTAATCACCTTTAAGGTCATATACCGATGAATCGGCACCGTCACCGTACTTAACAACCAACTTGTTAGACTCACCCAAGCCTAATGTTGCACCTACTAGGTAGGCCGTTTCATCACTGACTTTTTGTCCTTGAGTCACGACAGGCTGCATTGAATCTGTCACTGGATCGTATACGTACTCAGTCGTCGTAGACGTATCCGCTTCGCTCGATGCAAAACCGTAGTTCGCGTAAAAATCCAGATTACCAATACCTGCGTCAATACTGTGTAGCTTCGCTGTCACGGCGTATCGGCCATTGTCATTTACGAGGCCGCCTTTCACTTGGCCAACAAAGCCCATATCTAGCTTAGCGCCGCCGAAATCTAGGTTGTTAAAGCCAGCGCCTTGACCATCGTGTGTCATCCAGAAGTAATCGTTCAAACCTTGTTGCGGACGTTGATGGAAGTCGCGACCAGCCCACATATAAAGTTCTGGTTGGCTTTCAAATACGTTAGTTACACCTGCGTACATTTTTTTCATACTCAGGCCGCCGTCGTCAGCCCAAGCGTCTGCTTCCCAGTGGTCAGCCATGAATACGATGTCCCAAATCGCACCATTGTCAGCTTGGAAAAGCTTAGCTAGCTGAACCTCACCACCATTAGCTTCGTTACCCAAACGACCGACAGAACGACCTGTTGTACCGATGTCTACGTACCGCTCATCACCGCTCTTGTAGTGAGCGCCGTAACGAGCATAACCAGAGAAGACGATGCCATCTGGCACCTTAGTTTCTGCTGTTAAAACTGCGGGTTGTTGATCATTAACATAATCAATATCAACAACCTTAGATTCTAACTCTTGGATTCGTTTTTCTAATGCTTCGATATTAGTATCAGCAGCAAAAGAAGAGAGTGAAGCAAGCGATGCCGCCACTGCGACCGTTATTGGCAAAAGCTTAAATTTTTGCATTGTATTTCCCTATTATTTTTTTGAGTTTTCATCGAACAGGGAAATATTAAGCAATGAAAGAGTTGAAAAGTTGGTCGCTGTTCACACTGATAAATCAGCTTAAATGCCATGAAACTTTTAGAAAATCCATGACGAAAACTACTGATTTTAGATCAACAGGTTATAGTGAAAAATGCGTAAAATATCAGCTTGAAATCGCTTTCATTTCATCAGTAATGGTGGCGGCTATCACGGAAAAGAGTGTCGAAAAGCAAAGAGAACGAGGTGTGAATTTGATTGGTTTTCATATATATGAAAAACCTCAAAATCTAAGGCAGATTTTGAGGCTTTTTGGTCTGAGTTAAATACCCAGTTATCTAAAATCAAGAATTCGCTACAATGAATCTAGAGACTCAATTCCCATATTGAACAGAGTAAATGCGTAGATATCAGCAGTGAGGTCGATAGCTTTACTCAGCGGCATACCTGCCCCATGCCCTGCATTAACATCAATACGAATCATCACAGGCGCGCCACCTTCATGCTTGTCTTGCAGCTCTGCAATGAACTTATAAGAGTGCGCTGGCACCACACGGTCGTCGTGATCAGCGGTCGTAACCAGTGTTGCTGGGTAATCGACACCTCGTACAACGTTATGAACCGGGGAGTAACCCAGCAGGTATTCGAACATCTCTTTATTTTGCGCTGACGTGCCGTAATCGTACGCCCAGCCTTCGCCAGACGTGAATGTGTGGTAACGCAACATGTCCAACACCCCAACCGCAGGTAAAGCCACTTGGAACAGCTCAGGCCTTTGTGTCATGCAAGCGCCTACCAACAAACCGCCGTTAGAACCGCCGCGAATCGCTAACTTATCGCTGCACGTGTAGTTTTCTTCGATTAAGAACTCCGCAGCAGCAATGAAGTCGTCAAAGACATTCTGCTTTTTCTGCTGAGTTCCGGCTTTGTGCCACGCCTTACCATACTCACCACCGCCACGCAGATTTGGCACCGCATATACGCCACCCAGTTCTAGCCAACTGCCAACCGTGCCAGAGAAAGAAGGCGTTAGGCTAACGTTAAAGCCACCATAGGCGTACAACATAGTTGGATTATTGCCGTCTAACACTAATCCCTTCTTGTAAGAGATAAGCATCGGAACCTGAGTGCCATCCTTCGAGGTATAGAAGACTTGTTTAGACTCAAATTGATCCGACTCAAACGGAGACTCAGAGCGTTGGTAGATTTCAGAGCTTCCAGATTCAACATCAAAAGAGAAAATCGTTGGCGACGTTACATAGTTGGTAAAGGTGTAATGAAGCTGGGTTTGCTCTTTTTTACCACCCAAACCACTAGCCGTTCCTAGCCCAGGTAAATGAATTTCACGAACCAGATTGCCTTGGTAATCCAGCTGCTCAATCTTAGACACCACATCGACCATGTAATGAGCAAACAAGTAACCACCGCCCGTGCTGATATCTAACGGCTGTGGCTTTTCAGGAATGATATCGAGCCATTTCCTATCGCGAGTATCAAAGCTCACCACCTTGCCATTAGGCGCATCGAGATTGGTGTATAAAATGAAGACTTCATCTTGGTTATCGATGAGGTACGTATCGCTATCCACATGGTCAATCAGCGTGTTCAGCTGTTGTTCTGGTGAGTTTAAATCGATATAGAACAGCCTGTTACCCGATGTCGACTCTCGCCCAAGAATGATCAAGTAACGGTCGTCTTCGGTGGTATAGCCTGATACATAGCGGTGCTGCTCAGCGTTGTTCTCGCCAAAAACCACTTTGTCGCTAGCTTGCTCTGTACCCAACTCATGGAAGTAAAGTTTGTGCTGTTCGGTACGTGCAGAAAGCTGGCTGCCGTCTGGCTTGTCGTAACTAGAGTAATAAAAGCCACGATTACCCAACCAAGAAATGCCGGTGAACTTCGCATCGGTGATTTCGACTTCAAGCTGCTGTTTAGTCTCGGTATCGATAACAAAAATCTTGCGCCAGTCGCTACCACCCTCTGAAATACTGTACGCCACTAGGCTGTAATCTTTAGAAAACGACACCGAACCCAGTGATGTGGTGCCATCTTCCGAGAAAGTGTTCGGATCTAGGAAAATTTCTTCTTGTTGCCCTTCTTTGTGACGATAGAGAATGCTGTGATTCTGCAGGCCATCGTTCTTATAGAAATAGGTGTACTCACCTCGAGCAAACGGCTGCGAGCTCTTTTTGTAGTCTTGCGCTTTCGCTAATCGCTCTCGCAGTTCAGCGCGATACGGAATTTGAGCAAGGTAATCGAACGTGACCTCATTTTGGCTCGCCACCCACTGCGCGGTTTCGTCGCTTCTGTCGTCTTCTAACCAGCGATAAGGGTCTTCAACTATCTGATCAAAATAGTCATCGCTGACGATCTGTTTGTTGGTGACTGGATATTGATACTCTTTTAAATAGCTCATCGTGATCCTTATTAAAAATAATGTGAAATCGTCAGGTAACGCGTTCTGATGTGTTCAATCAATAACTTAATCTTGTTCGGTGGCTGGCGCGTAAAGGGGTACACCGCATAAATACCGAGCTTCTTGCCCACTAAATCAGGGAAGATATCCACCAACTGGCCGTTACGAATGTCGTGATAAACCAAACAGCGCGGTACATACGCGACCCCATGACCGCCCAACGCCGCCTTTCTTAATGCCGTCGCATTATCGGTAGAAAAAGAGCCCGAGACGCGCACTATGTATTTATCGTTATCGGTAAAGCCATCTTTGCTATGCAGAAATTGCCACTCACTGGCACCCGTTGTTTGATAAGCGTATTGCAGACAATTGTGCTCAACCAAATCCTTGGGCTGCATCGGCTTACCATTCTTAGCGATATAAGACGGAGAAGCACATACCACCCATTGAGAGTCCAAGATATGACGGGCAATTAAGCTGGAGTCTTCCAAGTAGCCGGTTCGAATAACCAAGTCGAGACCATCATCGACCAGATCAACAAAGCGATTGTTAAGAGACATATCGACCGTTAAACCTGGGTGCATATTACAAAACTCGGCAACAGCGTCTGCGAGAATCAAATCTCCGGAGATAGTAGGCACTGACATTTTGATATGACCACTAACATTTTCACCAAAGCCTGAAACTGCATCCATAGCCTCTTGAGCCGCCTGCTTCACATTTTTGGCTCCGTGTAACATTGCCTTACCCGCCTCAGTCAGCGTCAATTTACGCGTGGTTCGATATAATAGCTGCACGCCAATCTCTTCCTCCAAACGCGCAATTCTCTTACTAACTACCGAATTTGTAAGGTTATTTTGTTCTGCCACCTTACTAAAACTGCCCAGCTCTACTACCTGTGAAAACAGGATCAAATCGTCTGCTCGCATTTGATTATGCCAATTTTGGAATTAATTATTTTCATTATTTCCCTATATCAATAAAAAATAAAGGGGTAAATTCACGCCAAATTAACAAAACAATTACAAAAACAGCTTTTGCAATCACATCGGTTATAAATAAAGCGACTCTAATTACAACAATTGAATCCTCGAGATTCAGATTACACCTACAAAACTAATGACGTGTTATTCACTTCAAACATGAACGTTTGAAAACAAGTACGAGGAAGTACCCATGAGTGAAACTCTACTAGCATTATTGGCCTTTTCGCCAATAGTTGTTGCAGCGATTCTGCTGGTTGGCCTTAACTGGCCTGCAAAAAAAGCGATGCCAGTGGCATTTGCATTAACCGTTGCTATCGCCCTATTCGCATGGGATATGTCTAGCACTCGCGTGCTGGCTTCAGTATTCCAAGGCTTCGGCATTACCGTGTCGGTTCTCTGGATTGTGTTTGGCGCCATCTTCTTATTAAACACTTTGAAACACACCGGAGCTATCACCACCATCCGCAACGGATTTACTGACATATCAGCAGACCGTCGTGTACAAGCGATCATCATCGCTTGGTGTTTTGGTTCATTCATTGAGGGCGCATCTGGCTTCGGCACACCGGCTGCAATCGCCGCTCCATTGTTGGTTGCCATCGGCTTCCCAGCATTAGCCGCTGTACTGATGGGCATGATGATTCAATCTACGCCAGTATCATTCGGCGCGGTTGGTACACCTATCATTGTTGGCGTAAACAAAGGTTTGGATACGCACAACATTGGTGAAAGCCTGATTGCCAATGGTTCAACATGGGATGCTTACCTACAACAGATCACATCAAGTGTTGCAATCATCCACGCCTGCGTTGGTGTGATGATTCCTGTCTTGATGGCGATGATGCTGACTCGCTTCTTCGGTAAGAACAAAAGCTGGACTGAAGGTCTTGATATCCTGCCGTTCGCACTGTTCGCCGGTGCTGCTTTCACTATTCCCTACGCACTAACGGGTGTTTTCCTAGGTGCTGAGTTCCCATCACTGATTGGTGGTTTGGTTGGCCTTGCGATTGTTGTAACAGCAGCAAAACGCGGCTTCCTAGTCCCTAAATCAAAATGGGATTTTGAAAGCGAAGATAAATGGCCAGCAGAATGGCTAGGTTCTTTGAAGATCGATTTAGACGACAACAAAGATCATAAAAAGATGAGCATGGCGATGGCATGGGCACCTTACGTTCTGCTCGCTGTCACTCTAGTTGCTAGCCGTGTGAGCCCTGAGTTCAAAGGCCTACTTAAGAGCGTTAGCCTTTCTTTCAGCAACATCCTTGGCGAGACCGGTGTAAGCACAGCGATTCAACCTCTGTATCTACCAGGCGGCATCTTAGTCTTCGTCGCGTTGGTTGCGGTTCTAATGCAATCTCGCAGTGCAGCTCCACTGGCTAAAGCCTTTGGTGAGTCGAGCAAAACTCTGATAGGCGCTGGCTTTGTGTTGGTGTTCACTATCCCAATGGTTCGTATCTTCATTAATTCTGGCGTGAACGGTGCCGATTTAGCAAGTATGCCAGTAACCACTGCAAACTTTGCAGCTGACCTAGTCGGCGGCGCATTCCCAGCGTTAAGTGCCACGGTGGGTGCGTTAGGTGCCTTCATTGCAGGTTCGAACACCGTTTCAAACATGATGTTCAGCCAGTTCCAATTCGAAGTAGCACAAACACTGTCTATCTCTAGTGCAGTGGTTGTTGCTCTGCAAGCCGTTGGTGCAGCAGCAGGTAACATGATTGCGATTCACAACGTGGTAGCCGCATCGGCGACCGTAGGCTTGTTAGGACGCGAAGGCGCAACACTACGTAAGACTATCATCCCAACGTTCTACTACTTGGTGATGACCGGAATCATCGGCCTAGTGGTTATCTACGGCTTCAAAATGACAGACGCACTTATGTAAACCATAAGTCGTTACAAAAGCACTTGGCGTTAGTACTCAATTCCCCGACTGTAACACCGTCTAATAAGACAGTTGATGAGTTTCGGAATGGATACTAAAACACATCAACACCCCGGGTATTAACGCCATTTTATTGCTTAACTGTTTCACTGTTTCACTGTTTATTTGCTTCACAGGTTAATTGCTTCATAGATTAATTGCTTCACTGGTTATTTTATTTATCGATGAGTTGCTTCACCGATTAAGAAACAACAAACGCTTACTTTTCAAGAATTAAAGCAGCCCAAGCCAAGCTCTCAGAGAAGGGCAACATCCCAAGAATTTAGGACTGAAATTATGATCATATCCGCATCGACTGATTACCGCGCCGCAGCAAAAGTGAAATTACCACCGTTTCTTTTCCACTACATTGACGGCGGTTCTTACGGAGAACATACCCTACGCCGCAACACCGCCGATCTTGCAGAGATCGCGCTCAAGCAACGTGTCCTCAATGACATGTCAGACCTAAATTTAGAAACCGAGTTGTTTGGCGAAAAGCTGGCCATGCCGATTGCATTAGCTCCAGTTGGCCTAACAGGCATGTACGCACGACGTGGCGAAGTCCAGGCGGCTAAAGCGGCTGACAACAAAGGCATCCCTTTTACGATGTCGACAGTATCGGTATGTCCGATTGAAGAAGTCGCACCTAAGATTGAACGCCCAATGTGGTTCCAACTTTACGTACTAAAAGATCGTGGATTCATGAAGAACGTATTGGAACGTGCCAAAGCGGCTGGCGTAACAACGCTTGTATTTACTGTAGACATGCCGGTACCCGGCGCTCGCTACCGTGACATGCACTCAGGAATGAGTGGTCCAAATGCAGCAATACGTCGTGTATTCCAATCTATGCGTCATCCTAGCTGGGCAGTTGATGTTGGCCTACTTGGTAAACCGCACGACCTTGGCAACATTTCGACTTATCGCGGTTCTCCAACCAAACTGGAAGACTACATCGGTTGGTTAGGTGATAACTTCGACCCATCAATTTCATGGAAAGACCTAGAGTGGATCCGTGATTTCTGGGATGGCCCAATGGTTATCAAAGGCATTCTTGATGAAGAAGATGCAAAAGACGCCGTGAGATTTGGCGCAGACGGTATCGTAGTTTCAAACCACGGCGGTCGTCAGCTTGATGGTGTTCTATCAAGTGCTAAAGCACTGCCTGCGATTGCAGATGCGGTAAAAGGCGACACCAAGATTCTGGTCGACTCTGGCATTCGTACTGGCTTAGATGTAGTTCGCATGATGGCGATGGGCGCAGACTGCACCTTGCTTGGTCGCTCTTTCGTCTACGCGTTAGCAGCGCAAGGACAAGCAGGTGTTGAGAACCTACTCGACCTATATGACAAAGAGATGCGCGTTGCGATGACTCTAACTGGCGCCAAGACAATCAAAGACTTAACTCGTGATTCTTTGGTAGGGCTAGATTAAGCGGCCACGATTCTGATTTAGGTTCAGATTCAGGTTCAGAGTAATGCTTTGGTCTACTTAGACTGAAGTTCAATCGGTGTCACAGCAATTCCACTGCCGTTGTGACACCGTTTAAGCACTGGAAAACAAAATAAAAAACTAGGGCGTGTTGATCTTTCGAGCTGACTTTTGCAGCGAGTTGCTGGGTATTTATACAAGGCAGAGGCGTCGATGTGTAGCTAGCCTACATGAGAAGCCGATAACGTAGTAGAAATGGCCAGCAAACGCTGCCCGAAGGGTTCGGCTAAAAGCGTTTTACTCTTTGTTGAGGGGAATTTGCTTAGAGTGACTAGGCTACTTCCCCCTCGCCGCGATTAAAACGCTTTTATCTCGAACAAAATTTAACCACGAAAGGTCAACACGCCCTCACCAGTGCCCAATAAGAAGCACAAGGAAGCAAAGATGGAGACAACCACATCCCATGAGCGAGTAATAGACGCACAAGCTTATCAGCAGCTTGAAGCGATACTGGCTCAAAAAATAGAAACAGAACGCATTGTCACTCAAGAGGCAAAGCGATTGGCCTACGGCACCGATGCGAGTTTTTATCGCTTGGTGCCGAAAATGGTTCTAAGGCTTAAAAACTTAGACGAAGTCATATTCACCATTCAAAGCTGTCGCGAACTGGGCATTCATTTTACCTTTCGCGCCGCGGGCACTAGCCTTTCAGGACAAGCCGTTTCAGACTCGGTACTCATCACACTGACCGACGACTGGCGTGGCCATGAAATCGTCGACAACGGCAATCAGATCATCCTTCAACCGGGTGTGATTGGCGCTGATGCCAACAAATACCTTGCCCCTTTCCAACGTAAAATCGGCCCAGATCCAGCCTCTATCAATACCTGTAAAATCGGTGGTATTGCCGCGAACAACGCCAGTGGCATGTGTTGTGGTACTGCGCAAAACTCGTATCGCACCGTTGAGAGCATGAAAATCGTATTGAGTGATGGCTCCCTGCTTGATACGGCAGATAACGCAAGTGTTGAAGCATTCAAGCTATCACATAAAGAGCTGTTTGAAGGCGTTGTCGAATTACATCAACAGACAGCTTCAAACCAAGAACTCGCCGACAGAATTCGCCACAAGTACCGCCTCAAAAACACCACTGGCTACGCTCTGAATGCCTTGGTCGATTACCACGATCCAATTGAGATCATCAAACACTTGATGATTGGCTCAGAAGGCACACTAGGTTTCATTGCTGAGATTACCTACAACACGGTAATCGAACACCCGAACAAAGCTTCGGCGCTGTTGGTGTTTGCCGACATCGAGCAAGCCAGTAAAGCCGTTACTACGCTATCAAAAACACCCGTTGCTGCCGTTGAATTGATGGACGGCAGAGCGCTGCGTTCAGTTGCTGACAAACCGGGTATGCCTGCATTCATGCCGAACTTGGATTTAGAAGCCGCAGCGATTTTGGTTGAATCACACGCCAGCTCCCAGCCGGACTTAGATTTACAATGTAAATCAATTTTGGACGCATTAGCTGAATACACGATTGTTGAATCGGTGCCTTTCACTTCCGATCCAAAGACAGTCGCAACTCTGTGGGGCATTCGAAAAGGCATGTTCCCTGCGGTTGGCGCGGTTCGTGAAGTCGGTACAACCGTTATCATCGAAGACGTGGCTTTCCCTGTCGAAAACCTCGCTAACGGCATTCGAGAGCTGCAAGAGCTGTTCGATAAATACGACTACAGCGAAGCGATTATTTTCGGCCATGCCCTCGAAGGCAATCTGCATTTTGTATTTACTCAAGGCTTTGATAGCCAAACAGAAATCGATCGCTACGGCGGTTTCATGGATGACGTTGCCGAACTGGTCGCGGTGAAATACCAAGGTTCACTGAAAGCAGAACATGGCACTGGCCGTAACATGGCACCTTATGTCGAATTGGAATGGGGTAAAGACGGCTACGCCTTGATGCAACAAATCAAAGCCTTGTTCGATCCAGAAAGACTGCTCAACCCCGGCGTTATTATTAACGACAATCCGAATTCACACATCACAAATTTGAAGCCAATGCCTGCTGCTGACGAGCTTGTCGACCGCTGCATTGAATGTGGCTTCTGTGAGCCTGTTTGTCCGTCTCGTACCTTAACTCTATCGCCACGCCAACGTATCGTGCTGTACCGCGAGTTACAACGCCGCCGAGCTGCGGGTGAAGAGATAGAAGCAAGCGAACTAGAGAAAACCTTTGAATACCAAGGCATTGATACCTGCGCCGCAACCGGCCTGTGTGCCGAACGTTGTCCAGTGGGAATCAACACCGGTGATTTGATTAAAAAGCTTCGTATTGCCAAGTACGAGAAATTTACGCCAATCGCTAAGTGGACAGCGGATCATTTCTCGACCACTACAAAACTCACCAAGGCTGGCCTCAAAACCAACCAAGTAGCGAGCAAAGTATTAGGCGCAAATACTGTCGGCAAGCTAACTAACGGCTTGCGCTCTATCACCAAAGGCGCGACGCCGGTTTGGATGCCTGAGATGCCGCAATCCAATAGTCACTCGCTAGTCCCATCACCAGTGACGGCAGAATCCTCAAGCAATCATAAGAAGGTGGTTTACCTCCCTTCCTGTGCAAGTCGAACCATGGGACAACAAAGCGATGCGGGCGACCAGCGTCCTCTAACTGAAGTGACCATGTCTTTGCTTAACAAAGCAGGATTTGAGGTAATTCTTCCGAAGAAGCTAGACGACCAATGTTGTGGCATGCCTTACGACAGCAAAGGGATGACCGATTTAGCCCAATCTAAAGCGCAACAGCTCGAAGAAGTGTTGTGGCAGGCCAGTCGTCAGGGTGAATACCCAGTCTTAATGGATACCAGCCCATGTGCTAAACGCAGTATTGAACAGTTCACCAAACCGTTAGAGGTATTAGAGCCGACAGGGTTTGTGAATCAATACCTGCTTGAGCACCTGACACTTGAGCCGCTGCAAGAAACCGTGATGTTGCATGTGACTTGTAGCTCTCGTCGAATGGGCTTGGAAGGCGCGATGTTGAGCCTTGCTAAAGCGTGTACCGAAGAGGTCATCGTTCCTGAGCATATTCAATGCTGTGGTTGGGCGGGTGATAAAGGTTTTACCACTCCAGAGCTGAATGAAGCGGCGGTACACCCACTCAAAGAGCAAGTGCCGAGCAACTGTACTCGTGGCTTCAGCAACAGCCGAACCTGTGAGATCGGTTTGTCACATCACAGTGGTATTCCGTATCAGTCAATCTTGTACTTGGTGGACGAAGTCGCGCAATAGCATCGTTCATAGCGCAAAGGTATTAACTTAAACCTAAAACGAAAAATGGCAGCCCAATCAGGCTGCCATTTCTTTATTCGATTTAAACGTTATTTAGCTAGTTGTTACGAGTTGACAGTTAGAGAGATAAGCGCACCAACTCTTCTGGTGAGTAGTGTTCTGCTTCTGCACCTTTGGCGATTAAGTCGATCACTTGAAATTCGCTCATGTCACCAAACTCTTTGATTAAGTAATCACGAAACGCTTTCTCGTTCGGCCACTTACCTCGCACGATATAGCCCTCTTCTTTATCGAAATCTTCCGTTTCAAAGAAGGAAAAGTCGGTCATACCAATATTGTGGCAATACAAAACGAGATACATGTTGAATCCTTAACGCTGAACATTTAACTAAGCTAAAAACCGATCGACAACCGATCCGAAAGCCAATTCAAAAAAACAGGCTCAAGGTTACAACATAAATGCCAAATCGAACACTCAATCGAATAGCACGTCGAAAACTTAAGCAGCCTGTTCTTTTTCGCTAATCATCAAACATCATGTTAATGGCCGCGCCTAACAGAATCAGTCCAATGATTGGCCCCATGACTGCCAATGGCGCGCGCTCGATGTAAGGTAGGTTCTCTGCAATCATCAAACCCCACTCAGGTTCAGGTGGCTTGGCACCTAAACCGATGAAGCTCAGTGAGGTCAGGCTCAGCGTAATCACCGGCAGCCTCAACATCGCGTGTCTTAACAACGGTGGCAACACGTAAGGCAGCAGATAGAAACGGAAAATTCTAAGCTTGCTGGTGCCCCACAATGGCGCGAGATGCGTATAAGGTTGAGCCTTTGCTTCCACGATCAAGCTTGAACAATGTGCCGCCAATGGTGCCCAAGATACCAATACAATCGCGATTAATGCGCTGTTCGGATTCATGCCCGTTAAGCCAGCAACCAACAGGCCAGCAATGATGTAAGGAATACCTTTAGTGATCTCGATAAGACCTTGGCTAAAGCGAGTATTGAAGCCCATTATGATGCCCGTCACCAAGCTCAAGAACGTTGCTAAGATGCCCGCTTGGAAGGTCGAGACCATGCCCGAGCCGATTCTCGCTAACAGATCTCGGCCAATGCCATCCGCACCCAATGGTGCTTGCCAACTAGGGTCCGCTAGGCGAGCAAACTGACTGGTGTATGGGTCACGAAATGCAGCCCAAATTACAATTGCAATCAGGAACGAAAATATTGAAAAAGCAACAGCACGCTTGGTACGGCTCTGCGTAAAACGAAACGAAGAGTGGCTACTAATGAGCTTACCGCTTTTCAGACTGTGACCCAGAATCAGCTGTTGAACAAACAAGCTCATGCTGCTCACAGCAATTGAAAACAGTAGCAGCACCAGCAGGCCGCCTTGCAGCATCGGCAAGTCTTGCGCCTTAGCTGCGCCTAGAATCATGCGCCCGATACCCGGAATCGAGAAGATAAGCTCAACCGCGACCGCGCCACCAGTCAAACCAATCACGATCATCGCGATTTGTGGGATCAGGCTGCTCAGCGCTCTTTTCAGCGCAAAGCGAATAATTTGGTTAGAGTGAACGTTGGCACTGAGCCAAGTGATCACCCAAGGTTCATTTAAAACGCGTTGTAAACTGTCTCTGAGTAGGCGGCTAAAT
Source organism: Vibrio sp. SG41-7 (assembly GCF_014164465.1). Taxonomy (NCBI): domain Bacteria; kingdom Pseudomonadati; phylum Pseudomonadota; class Gammaproteobacteria; order Vibrionales; family Vibrionaceae; genus Vibrio; species Vibrio sp. SG41-7. The sequence continues at coordinate 17,395 of NZ_JACJFF010000025.1, forward strand.
AGGCCACTAGCAGGCAGTGCGAGCGCTAAACTCGGTAACCATATGTCTTGCCAACTTTGCCAACCATACGGCGGCAGCCAACCTAACCAGATAGAGAACACCAGTATTAATACCGAGGCCACCACGTACTCTGGCAAGGATATTAATACGGTGCTTAAACTGCTGTAACTCTGCCCTAGTTTGCCCTTCTTCCAACAGCGCAAAGTAGAAAGCAAACCTGCACCGCACAGCACGAAAGTCATCACAAGTGCGCTCGACATCAGAAACAGAGACGTCGACGCTGTTTTCTGAATGCCTAGTGCAACCGAAGAACCATCAATCCATGATTTCCCTAGATCACCCGAAAAAGCACTTCCTACCCAGTCAATCAGGCGCTCGCTTGCCGAACGGTCAAGCTGAAGATCAGCGCGTACCGCTGCTAAAGCTTCAGGCGTAAGCAGGTGTTGTTGCCCCGCCCTCGCACGCAGAATGGATTGGCTTGGGTCGATGCCTGCAATGTCAGGCATCAAGCCAACAAGAATCACCACCACAATCAGTGAGGCGATTCTTGATAACCAAGGCGTCAAGAGAAATAAGGTTCGACGCAGAGTCTCAGCAGATAGCATCTATTTAGTTAGCCTGTTTCGCTTGTTTGATCTGTGTAGTTTGGTCAACTAAACGGCGCTCACTTGGGTCACGAACCACATTGCTCACGCGCTCGCTTTCACCTTGAATCACACGTTCGTGAAGCAGTGGAATAGCCGCGAAGTCGTTCAAGATTTTTTGCTCAGCTTCGATGATCGCTTGCTGACGCAGTGCACCTAATGGTTGCAGATCAGCGTGAGTCAGAGCTTGGTCTACTTCTTGAGAACAGAATTGACCAAGATTGAATGAACCCTTACAACCAAAGTCACTCATCATGTAAGCCACTGGGTCACCAGAATCTAAAACCGTTGCACGAGAAAGGATGAACGCATCGAACTTGCCTGATAACGCATCGTTTTCAATCTGAGCGTACTCACGGATATCCAGCTCAACGTTAAAGCCAGCCGCTTCAAGTTGCTGTTTAAGTAGTGCAGCCACTTCTGGAAGCTCAGCACGGTCGGTAAAGGTACCGATAACAATGCTTTCACCGTTTGCTTTTAGAGTCTTGTCGATTGCCTGACCTTCAGGTCGAATTGGTTCAGCCCAAGCAAGAGCAGGACCTAATAGACCTTGTGCAATATCCGCGTGTTTTTCATAAACGGTATTCACGATTTGCTCACGGTCTACCGCAGCAGCCGCTACCTTACGCAAGTTAATATCGCTGAATACGCCTGACTTGTTGTTTAGGTAAAGCGTATTGGTACGAGGCATTGCCACTTCATAAAGTAGGTTCGGATCAATGGTCGCGATTTGTGAAACGGGCACTGCTTCAACGATGTCTGCCGTGCCTGTTCTTAGAGCCGCAGCGCGCGCAAAACCGTTCGGAACGTATTCTGCAATCACAGATTCAACCTGTGCTTTTTGACCCCAGTAGCCATCAAAACGTTTCAGTTTCGCACTGGTTGTACCGTTAATTTCAGTCAACTCAAACGGGCCCGTACCAGCACCCATTGGGCTAACACGGCCATCTTCTTGGTAAGCACTTGCTGCAAGAATCGCTAATTGAGGGCTTGATAAACGGCTTGGTAAAAGAGGGTCATCAAAGCTGGTCTTGATCTCTACGCGGTAGTTGTCCATCGCTTTCACTTCGAGATCGACACCATCTAGAATGCGTGGTTTAGGTGCAGCCTCAAGCGCTTTCTGCAAAGAGTTCACTACGGATTCTGCGGTTAATGTAGAGCCATCGTGGAATTTAACGCCTTGGCGAATCGTGAACTGCCAAGTCAGAGGATCAAGATGTTTCCAATCAGTCGCTAGCATTGGTTCTGCTTCTGAGGTTGGGCTCAGGTTAACCAGAGTTTCAGCTGTGCTCCAACGAGATAACTTAAAAGCATCATCAGAAAGTGGTGACAAACCCGTTCTTGGTGGCTGCATCATCGCAACACGAATTTCAGATTTGACTGCGGCATCGCTAGACTCTGGTTGAGAGTCAAAACAGCCCGTCAAAGGCAGAGCCAACGCAAGCGCGCAAGCCAGTTTGATTGAATTAAAACGCATAGTTATTTTTCTCTGTAAGCTGTATTTCGTTAATAAGCTGTATTTCGTAATAAATAAGGTTGTGTTTAACAAGTAGATTTCGAAAGTGGCTGAGATTCGATCAGCAACTGAGTCGCAGGATGAGCAGGTGTGCTCATCACTTGAGGTGTCGGTCCATGCTCCACCATCTCTCCATGGTCAAGAACCAGAATTTCTTCACAAAGCGCCTTTGCCGCACCGAGATCATGCGTCACCAAAACGATTCGCATGTCGCGCTTATTTTTCAGTGAGTTAAGTAAATCCAGCAACCTTTGACGGTTCACAGGATCAAGGCTGGCAGTCGGCTCATCGGCCACCAACACTGCGGGTCTAACGACAAGAGCCCGAGCGATAGCCACACGTTGAGCTTGGCCAGTAGAAAGCTGACTAGGTTTCAATGAGAGCAAACTGGCAGGCAAGCCCACGTCCAATAGCGTCTCTTCAATAATGCTTTCATTATTACCAGAAACATCTAAGTTGCTTAGCGGCTCAACTAAGATCTGTCGAACGGTATAGTAAGGATTGAGGCTTGTGTGCGGTTCTTGTGGCACTAACTGGATCAAGCGACACACCCTTGCCTGCGTTTTGCGATTGCGAATCGGCAGCAAATGGCCAAATAGGCTGATTCGGCCAACAGTCGGTGATTTTAGGCCAAATAACAGCTCAATCAGTGTCGATTTTCCGGCACCAGAACGGCCAACAATGGCTAAGCTTTTGTCTTCAACATTGAGGTCGATGTTCTGTAGCGCTTTGAACGCCTTACCACCCAGCCAACTTGGCACTGAGTAATAATGAACTCCGACATTGTCGAACTTAATCTCGATCGGTGTTTGTGTTTCTGAATCTATCACAGGCATTAACAGCGAGACTTCTGAATTTAGTGGTAAGGTCGGGCTCATTCGATTAAGTCTCTCAATGAACAACAGAAAGCGTGAGAGCTTGATTCAAGCGCATGTTTTGGTGCGCCGTAAGCCACCACTCCACCATCATCGATGACCAACAACTTGTCACACGCTAATGCGCTGTGCAGGTCATGAGTAATCAACAAGCCACCGATTTGTCGCTGTTTAACATTGTCTCGAATCAGCTTAAGTATCTCTTGCTCTGTCACCGGATCTAACGCGCTGGTTGGTTCATCGGCGATGATGAGATCGGCGTTACTCAGCAAGCCAATCGCAATACAAATCCGTTGGCGCTGCCCTCCCGAAATTTGGCTCGGATATAACGGCAATATAGTTTCAGGGTTAGGAAACCCAAGCTGCACTAACAATTCAATGAGTTTGATCTTGTCTTGTGATTTAAGCTTAGTGCGCGTCCCCGTCAATGCCAAACTGAGTTGACCTTCAATGGAAACCAGAGGATTTAATGCTTGAAGCGCATCTTGAAAGATAACTGCGGGGCGCTGTGCTGCGGTTCTTTGCAACATAGGCAAGCCACACACGGCATCGCCAGAAAGAGAAATATGGCCTTCAACCTCAACCGTATCTGGCAGAAAACCCGCAATCGCGCGTGAAAGCATCGACTTACCAATGCCTGATGGACCCATGATCGCCAACAGCTCACCTCGATATACATCGAAATGAATATCTTGAAAAAGTGTTCTCGAAGAGGTTTTGATCGTTAATTGGTCAACAGACAGAAGTGGGGCGTTCACGCAGATACTCATAAATGGATGTTATAACATAACAACCCTATCATTAAGCCTACATGATGAAAAGCGGACATTGAACCGTATCGCATTTTATTTGCTGTTTGATTGACCATTTTTACTAGGTCATTAGATAGAAAAAGCGCCCTTAGCATAATGCTGTCAGGCGCTTTCAAAAGTACTGGCAATAACGATTGTGTTTCTAACCTAATGACACGCCGCGGATGCACCTTCTGTTGGAAGGCTCTTCTGCTTAACTTGTGCGATGAACGGATACAAGAAGGTAATACGTCCAAGATAAAACAAGGTAAACGCCAACCACAAACCATGATTGCCCCACATATCGATTGATAATGCCTGTACCGCTAAGAAAACCAACAAAGTAGCTATGCTAGAGTCCCTAACTGGACGCGTGGTACCCGTTCCGGTAAAGATGCCGTAAACCGTTAAGCCAAAGCCAGACACCAGCGGGAACACAATCAACCACGGAGCCATCTCTTGATATAGAGCGACAAGCGTTAGGATATCGGTAAACAAGAAGACAATGCTGTCTTTGAATACCAAGGTGAGGAAGGTCAGTACGACAATAAAACTCGCCGTCCATTGGAAGTTAAGTCTTAATACACGATCCAACATTGAAGGGTTTTTCTGACCTACCGCTTTACCCGCGAACACACTCGATGCATTGGCAATGCCGTCAAACATGTAACTGACAATGAAGGTCACCTGCATCAAGATCGCGTTAGCAGCCAGAACATCGGCACCCAGTTTAGAACCAGTACGCGCCATCATGTTGAAGAAAACTAAAATACAGATGGTACGAAGTAAGAGATCGGTATTTGAAGAGATGATTGTCGATAGGTCTTTCTTAGTCACCTTCGAACCTTGTAGGAACTCAGAGATCGAGATATTGCTGGTCTTAATCACCAGTGTCATACCAATAGCGAAAGTAGTGACTTGTGCAATCAAACTTGCGTAGGCCACACCCGCAACACCCAAGTCGAAATAAAGTACAAACACCGCATCCAATACAATGTTCAACACGTTACCAAACACTTGTGTGTAAAGAACTTCTTTGGCTTTCGCCTGCCCCATTAACCAACCAATAATGGTGTAGTTGAGCAGTACAAAAGGTGCACCATAAATCAAAATACTGAAGTAGATATGCGCGTGCTCAGCCACTTTCACTTCAGGTTCTATCACCCACATCGCGCCTTGCCAGATTAGCGGTTGTATCAAGATAAAGATCAAACCCACCAAACCAGACAATACGAACGGACGCATCAAGCTGCCCGCTAAATCAGAACGATTCCCTTTGCCCAGTGCCATCGCACTTTGTCCCGTGGTACTAACACGGAAAAAACCAAACAGCCAATACATGGTGTTCATAATGATGGTGCCGATCGCCACGCCACCAATCAATTCAGCAATGCCAAGTTGGCCGATAACAGCAGTATCCACCGCACCTAACAAAGGCTGTGTCACCGTAGAGATGATGAAGGGAAAGGCGATTTTAAGATAATCTTTATGGGTAATGGTCATATATTCTAGCGAGTGATATTAAGAATTATTTGCAATTAGAACGGAATGCTATCGCTTAATCCGTACGTTGTCATCAATTACTGAGGTAAATTATCAACAAGCTTTCTCTTCATTACATCATCAACATAAGATGCCTTTCAGCCATTGAGTGAGCAAATTAACCACAACAAATGAGTAAAGCCACGCTCGAAAAAAAACAACAAAACCAATTACCGAGCCAATTGATTAGTTAGCCTAATAAAGGCTCAGTAAAAACTCACAGGGAGATAGAAATCAAGCTCAAACACTTCATCACTATTGAGAAAATGGTTCCGATGATAATGCACATACGCAGGAGTCGAACGCTGTTTGAAACCAGAAGCCGGCAACCATTTTTCCAATACCATACTGATCTGTGGTAGCAGCTCACCATAACGACCATTAAGTCGAAATACAGCATGCAAACCGCCTGGAATCACCATCTGGTTCACGACACTTCGATACTTGATCGGCTCATCTATCGCGATGCACGCTACATAACGACACTGATCCATTTCAACCCAAGCGGGGTTAGAGTGATGCAAGCCGAACTGACTCGAAAAATCACGCTGTTCAGAGTTCGCCCATGCTTTCAATATCAACCACGCATTACGAATGGATCGGTTATAGCCAGTATGTCGAACATAAGCTGCCATTCGGTCTGATACTTCAACAATTTTAGGTTCAGGCAACTCCCGCTGCGACACATTCAAATAGCCTGCCGCCACTTCGGGATCTTTCAGGTAAGGTTTTTCTGCAATCTGTAAATCATGCTTACGCCATTCTCCGGGCGACATATTAAAAGTCGCTTTAAATGCTCGGCTAAACGAAGACACAGAGCTAAAGCCACATTTATGGGCGATCTCAACCACAGACGAGCTGGTATCGAACATTAATTGATTGGCCGCGTACTCCATTCGAGTGCGTCGAATGTATTGATGCAACGACTCCCCAACCACACTTTTGAACGTGCGATGAAAATGTTGCTCTGAATACGCAGCAATCTCAGAGAGCGCTTTTGCTGACAAAGGCTGACTGATGTCTTGGTGAATATGAAACAAAACATCATTGATTCGGGATATATGTTGTCGTGACATCGTTCAAATAGCATAAATGGACATGTTTAAGAGCATAAACGGACACGCCAGTTTTTACAATTGCCGTGTAATATCAAGCGATAGAATAAAAACGATAAACGACGAGACACAACACATGGAAATCGCACAGTCATTACAACAGATTCAATCTTCATACATTCGAGAGATCCTCGCAGCCGCAAGCGATCCAAATGTTATTTCGTTGGCCGGTGGTTTACCCGATGCGAAAACATTCCCTATCGATTTAATGAAGCCTACGCTAGAAAACCTAGCGAACATGCCTGAAGTTTTCCAATACGGTTCGACCGCAGGTTATGGCCCGTTGCTTGATCACCTAACACAAAGCTACCAATTGCCAGAGTCACACACGGCAATGATTTGTACTGGTTCTCAGCAAGGTTTGGATTTGATTGCTCGTGCGTATGTTGACCCGGGTGATGTGGTTGTGATGGAAGCGCCAAGCTACTTAGGTGCGATGCAGGTGTTTGGCCTAGTTCAAGCAAACATCGCTACCGTGTCTCAAACTGAATTTGGCCCGAACCTAGATGAACTGGAAACATGCTTTGCCGAGCAAGCGCCAAAAATGTTCTATGCCGTGCCTGATTTCCACAACCCAACCGGTGTGTGCTGGGCAACAGAAACTCGTCAAAAAGTGGCTGAGCTGTGTATCAAATACAACGTAGCCTTCATTGAAGATGCACCATACCGTGAGCTACGTTTCACTGGTACGGAACTGCCATTGGTTTCTTCGTTCTGCCCTGATAACTCTATCGTTCTTCGTTCATTCTCTAAGATTGCATCGCCAGGCCTACGTATTGGCGCGGTAACAGGCAAACGCAGCTACCTTGAGCCACTGATCAAAGTGAAACAAGGCGCTGACTTGCACTCAAGTGTACCCATGCAAGCGCTGCTTGTCGGCCTTCTAAAACATGAAGACTTCAACGTACATATGGAAAACATTCGCACACTGTACAAGTCTCGTTATGAAGTGTTGTTTTCAGAGCTAGAAAAACAACTGCCTGCAGATTGCGTGTTAAAAGCCGTAGATGGCGGGATGTTCATTTGGGTAGAAATCCCAGAGTGCGATACCTTCGAATTAGCTAAGACTTTGCTATCGAATGGCGTGGCGGTTGTACCAAGCCCAGTATTCTATCCAAAGGCCGATGAAGCAAAAGCCGCACTGCGCTTAAACTTCACTAACGCCAACCCAGAAGAGTTGACTGAAGCGGTGAAACGCTTAGCGGAAGTACTGAACCAAGCGTAATCGCTGATTAAGTCAGACAGATTAATACCAAGGCCCTGCTGTATTTTTACAGCAGGGCCTTTTTGGTTTGGGAATACGTATTGTAATTCCAACCAGATAAAACGGTTTCATTGCATTTCTTAGTCCATAAACCACACAAAAAGAAATGATAAATAGCCCTACTTTTGGTTGGTTTTTGTCCTTCCTTGGCTTGGTTATACTGCGGCGGATTTTAATAAGCCAATATGGGCAAACCTGAGTAAATCAAACTCAGTATGTATCATAAAAGGCAACCGCTCTGGATTTACGTTCCAGCTCGCAGAAAGGAAAAACCATGTCTCAATATGTTGTATGTGCTCTGTATAAATTCGTAGCACTTGATGATTACCAAGAAATTCGCCAGCCACTCACTGACGTGTTAGAAGCCAACCAAATCCGCGGTACTTTGCTACTTGCGAGTGAAGGTATCAACGGCACCGTTGCAGGTAAGCGCGAATCTATCGACGCTCTTCTTCAATGGTTCAAACAAGATTCTCGCTTGGCTGATGTTGTTTACAAAGAGTCGTTCAACGAAGAACAACCATTCAACCGCACCAAGGTTAAGCTTAAGAAAGAGATCGTAACCATGGGCGTTGAGGGTATCGACCCACGCCACGTTGTCGGCACTTACGTGAAACCAAACGAATGGAACGCTCTGATTTCTGATCCTGATGTGATTCTGGTTGATACTCGCAACGACTACGAAGTCGATATCGGCACATTCAAAAATGCTGTAAACCCAAACACAGAAACCTTCCGTGAATTCCCTCAATACGTTGAAGAAAATCTCGATCCTAAGAAACACAAAAAAGTCGCGATGTTCTGTACTGGCGGTATTCGTTGTGAAAAATCAACAGCCTACATGAAAGAGCAAGGCTTTGATGAGGTTTACCACCTTGAAGGCGGCATTCTTAAGTACCTAGAAGAAGTACCAGAAGAAGAGAGCATGTGGGAAGGCGACTGCTACGTATTTGATGGTCGTGTTGCAGTAAACCACCAGCTAGAGAAGAGCGGCTACGACGTGTGTAACGCTTGTCGCCTGCCAATCACTGACGAAGACAAAGCCTCTGAGCACTTCGAGAAAGGCGTAAGCTGCCCTAAGTGTATTGATAAGCACAGCGACGAGCAGAAAGCCCGTTTCCGCGAACGTGAAAAGCAAGTTCAACTGTCGAATGCTCGTGGCGAAACCCACGTAGGTGGCGAAGCCGCTCACCTTATCGATCAACGTAAGAAAGAAAAACTAGCACACAAAGAGCAGCAACGCTCTGGTAAGAAAGCGAAGTAAGCTTTCTGCTTTCAACACACATAGTTCTAAACATGTAACGATAAATAGTTAGCTATATACATACAAAAGGGCGCAAGTTCGAAGATGATTCCTCGAGTTTGAGCCCTTTTTTGATCGCTTTACGGCTTTGTGTTTTGAACCACATTTCTTTCGATAAATTGCTTCTATACTGTTAATAATTCGACTAGAGAGGAAGTGCCAATGCTCAATGAAAACCATGCCTTTATCTTAGATTTCCCAGATCTTAAATTAGACATTGTTCAGCTCAACCACGACGACGAAAAATTCAAAGCAGACATGCAGAAATACCACCAACTCGACTACGACATCCGTCAGCTAGAAATCTCTGGCAGCCCTATCGATGACGACAGCATGCACAATCTCAAAGTTGAACGCATGGCGCTAAAAGACTCGCTACACAAACAGCTCACGCGCCACCACGCACTTAAGATCGTATAGAAAAATCAGTCCAATACTTTATTCTAAGCCATGCACCACGCATGGCTGTTTGGTTTCATCACATCGCAAATCTAAGCTAATTCGGCTTCTTCAATTATGTTACTGTTTGCTTATTCAAAGGCGTTTGATAAGGAAGCAAGCCGAGTGGTAATAGAAGAAGAGAATATACAATTCCAGCTCGTTTCAAATTCTGAATTCGAAGAACTATTTGCGTGTGTGAAAAAAGGTATATTCATACACGTAGATGACGTTTTCGGTTGGGATGACGACTTCCAACGTCAACGACTTTTAAACGATTACCATCCCTCTTGGTTTCATTGGGTATACCGAGGAGAAGAGAGGATTGGACTTGTGTGTTTTAAGCCTTATGACAACGCATACCATATTCATCTGCTGATCATTTTCCCTCAAAACCAAGGCCGCTCACTTGGCAAGCAAGTCATGACTCTCATACATAAGAGAGCCATGGAAGAGCGACGTGAGCAAGTCACTCTGTCGAGCTTTAGAAGTAACACTCGCGCCATTAGTTTTTATCAGTCACTTAGCTACCGAGTTGTTGATGAAGGAGATGATGATTTTGTGGGGATGGCTCTCAACCTAGCTAACAGAGATAATCTATTCAGATGCTAGGTAGAGAGCGTTTACTTTAGCGCGCGCTTGAAATATCTAATTTCTCAATCAACGACGGAAAACCCCAACCGTTCTCGCCTTCGACCACAGGTTCTCCGGTCAAATACTCAAACAGCGTTGGCGCTAAAGATCCGTTAGCTTCAATTTTCAATTGCTGAGAGTTATCGCCAATTGGCGCTCCCCAGAATCCGATGAAAGCATCTTTCTCTAAGTAATCCTCACCAGCATGACGCCCCGGTACCTTAGTGTTGTAGCCAATTCCCGCTTTAGGGAACAAGTTAACCGTGCCAGCCCTATCTTCAAGGTAGATATTAGCCAGTTGATTCACTGAATCTGGTCGAGGTGTTGGTTGCGTTAATGAAGTCCACTCAGCACTGCTACACCACGTTGTCACATCCGCCTTAACCGCTCGGTCAATACACTTTTCGACCAATTGAGAATACTGTGAAAAATCAGCTTCGCTTGGTGATGCTAGGTATGGATTTAACCTTTGCGTATTGAGCAAAATCGGCGCTCGGTTGTCTTCCAATGACTCATAGAAAAGCTTGTCACCTTCACGTGTGATCAATTCATCGACCCGTTTTAAATCACGGTTGCCAATCACACGAATAGCGCAACGTTGTTGATCACATGTGCTTTCTCTTACGACCATATAATCAAGACTTTCAGGCAAGCGTTGCGCTATCTGATTGATGATGTCTATGTTCTGACCAGCTGGCGCTGCAATCGGAGACCACTGCGTGAGTTCTTGATAAACCGGCTGAACCTGCCACCCTTGAGCCGAATTAAAGAAGTCCATCATGAAGTTACCACCAGCTGTCGAGGCGACCACCACATCCAATTCTTTCGAGCTTGGGTAGCTTAGAGCATTGGTGATTTTAGGCCCTTCACCCTCGTCTGAAGATATCTTCTTAACCACAATTGGATACTCTAGCTCTGCTTGTAAGCCTTCAAATACCTGCTTTTCGGGGTTGAGCGCGTAGAACACTGGCGTTAAACCATGATCTCCTGCCATGCCCCATAGCGTTTTATCGTAAACGCCTGCACTGCGGTAGGTCGCTTCAATCTGGCGAATCCAATAGTCCAGTCGGTTAAGCTCTCCCGTCGGCATCAGAATTTCGTCACTAAAAGGACCGGTAAAGTGTGCGAAGTGATCCGGCCATGGGTTATAAACCAAGGTGTAGTCTGGCATCCCTTTTCCATCTAACTCGGCAAACTGAGTGATCGACTGTTTAACCTGAGCTCTCTTTGAAAACTTAGTGAAAAAATCAAAGCCAGATATAGACTGATACGCCTCAATATCTTCTATCAAGGCTTGACGCTTTTCTTGCAAAACCACTTCGACTTCTGAACGTTCTTGAAGCTCTTTAACGCAACGTTTCTCACCATAATCACGCAGTGACTCACCCAAACCTAGGTTTACTAGCCCATCGTAAGTGGTGTGAGCATTCCAATCGTATTGGGCGTTGCAGTTCAACGTTTTCAGGTAATCAAGGCGATCAAACATGGTTTGCACCTTGTTGTTTGCCATCAACACATCCAGCTGTAGGGCATCATTACCGAAGAAGTAATACGCTCGGTCGATCTCTCGGTCAACAAAGTGGAAATTAGGGATACCCGTACCACCATTACCAGACACTTTTGCGCCCGTTTTAATGATCGGTAGGTTGCGTACGCTGATCGTCGGAGTAGAAGAGCTACCCACTCGGCTTATATTATTACGATTCTCTTGATAAAGTTTTTTGAAGAACGGAAGATAATTCGGATCACGGTAGGTTTGTTCAGACAGAACCTCCATGAACCTCACCTGCTGTTGATGCTCAGGCTCAATCACCGTTTCTAGCTTAGGTTTGTATTGCGCTCGGTTTTTATGGTTCTGATAAGCAACCGAAATGAAAGGTGAATCTTCATCGACCAACCCCTCAATCAATCCTTGCTGTAAACCATCGACGGTCACCTGGACCGCAAAACGTTTGTGCTGTTGGGATTCTAAGAATTGTATTAGCGCATCAGGCTGGTCACTGAACGCTTGTTGCATCCAATCATCGAGCGCTGCTGCACGTTCTTCTTTAAACACAAACTGTCGGTAGGCTTTCAGCAAGTTTAAGCGCACAAAATCAATAAGCGTGATGGTAAGAGCTTGTGCTTTGTTATTCGGCTTATCAGCGTTTTCTGGTTTACCATCTTCTGCAATCGCCAACATTGCAGACTTCATGTCGCCGTCATCCATTCCCAATGCCGCTTTACCGATCAAATCAACAATGATCGGTTGAATCTGAGCGATGATCGCTAGATCTTCAGGGCTATTGGTTAAGTATGTGTAATTCGCAGGGAGCGTGTCCATATCCTGCCAAACACCAATTTCGAATAACGCATCATAGATAACCACCATATTGGCAATGAACTGTTCATCGATACGAATCCCTTCATGATGTCCCGTTGCTTCAGTCGAGGTATCTGGCTCGTGATGCTCTGAGGTTGCCTTATCTCCAACATGATAGAGGCTATGTTCAAAGCCCTTTAGCGCCTGCTTATCATAAACCGTCGACAAGTAAGATTTGAACACATCTTCACTGCCCAAGCCTGAATAGCGGTCGTAATAACTATAGAGAAAATAACCCAGAGGAATTGAGTACGTCGGGTTAGATAACTGAGCAACGACTCTGGCTTTTGTTTTGACATCTAAAGGGAGAGCGAGAATATACGCATCTAATGTAACGCCACCAATGGTGAAAAGAGCTGCATCACGAGTGAGTTTGGCAGAATAACTTAGGCTTGAAAGCACCTCATTTTTCAACACTTCACTGGAGCTAAAAACGCCACCAATGACGGGCGTTGTTGATATATCAGCGGCACTCGGAGCTGACGTAACCGCCAACGATAAGACACTGAATAAACTGGCGTAACTGCGAACGTGAGAATAAGAGCTCATCAAATTTCCTTTAGATCAACACACTTCTATAAATGCGACTTATTGTTTCAGTTTGCATTTATTAGTCAACCTATGAAAACGTTTGTTTTCTGATTCGAAGAGCTCTTATTGTTATGAAATGTTCATTCTTACTAATATCTCTACGACTTTACCGCATACCCAAAGCCCGAAAGCTTTCTAATGTTAGACGACAGCTATTCCCCTAATTAAACGCTCTCGCCACTCGGCCGTTGCTGCTCAATTCGTAATGGCCAATATAGGCTGGGATAAATACCGATTGCCCTTTAGTAAGGGTTAAATGCTCACCTTTCTGACTCATTAACGTTAAATCATCGTCTATCGCCATTAAAATTTCAGCACCGCTTGTGATGACTTCTTCTTGATGAGGGCGATGAAAGATATTGAAATCAAAATCACTGACAGGAATATCATAACTATCACATTGACCCAGTTTTGAGGGCGCTAACAACAAGCGTTCGAACGGAATTGGCGTGAATTTTGTGCAGGCGACTAACTCAGCGACATCAATGTGTTTTGGCGTTAAACCGGCTCGGAGCACGTTGTCTGAATTTGCCATAATCTCAAGCCCGGTTCCCTTAATGTAAGCATGCGGAGTGTTCGCATTCAAATACATAGCTTCACCTGGCTTCAGTGTGATCAAGTTAAGCAGAAGAACACAAAACAGACCGATATCGTTCGGATATTGCTGGCTAAGCTCAGTAACCAAAGCAAACTCAGCTTGATCTTGATGAGACGCTGCGTAAGTCAGAAGTTGCTCTAATGCTTGATGTTTACGTTGGTCATCTAGAGTTAACAGATCACGGAAAAATGCTTCTAAGCCTAGAGAATCAAGATTGCTACCAAACTCTTCAACCAAACCAGCCAGCTCGATCGAATCCAGCGTTTTGAACAGGCCTAATATTTCATCGAATTCTCGAAAGCCATTCATCGCTTGGTATTCAGTGATCGCGTAAACCAATTCAGGTTTGTGGTTCGAGTCTTTGTAATTACGGTGTCCTGCGGTCAGAGGAATGCTTGCCTGTTCCTCTCTCGCAAAGCCAATTTCAGCTTGGCGCTTGTTTGGATGGACCTGAACAGACAACGCCTTTTCTGCTGCCAAGATCTTAAACAAGAACGGTAGCTCACCGAACTCCTGCGCAATATCGCTTGATAGATAAGCGGGTTTATTCTTGTTAATCAATTCAGATAGAGGCACCAAATGTTGGTCCAGCTTGACCATTGAGCAACCTTTCGGATGCGCTCCCATCCAAACTTCCGCTTGCGGCTCTTGTGACTCATTCTGAAAGCCAAACAGTTCACGTATCGAAGAAATGCTCCCCCATGCATAATTTTGGATGGTGTTTTCCATTGGGAAAAATGAGTGTTCTGAGAAGTGGCTGAGTGACATGGCGTTTTCCGTAGTGAGCCCTTTGAACACAATTCAGAGAGCTGATTTCTAATAACGTAAATAATTAGAAAGACTACAGAGAGCAGCTAGAACCCACATGAGATGAGGTCTTAGACGCAATAGGAAAAATTCTTAGAAACAGGTGAGATCGATGAAAAGCGTGAAAAGAGTCACATTTGAATATTACGTGTAGAAAGCGCTGAGAATAAGATAGCGGCTTGTATCGCACTGGTTGCAATAGCGATGCAAGCAACAATACAAACACCAGCAACTATCTTGTTATCGGGAAGGGTCCTTAAAAGCCAGAGCGAACCTCTGCACTTTTCTGAGGTGATTGAGCTTGTAGGAAAGGCAGTAGCAGTAAGCCAATAACGGCCGCACAAGTCGAGATGGTAATGAAGAATCCACTCCAGCCATAAGTTTCTAGAACGAGCGCTAATGGGTAACCAGAAAGTGCTGCACCCATGTAAGCAAACAAGCCAACAAAACCTGTCGCCGCCCCAGCAGAGTCTTTGTGCGAGCATTCTGCCGCCGCCATGCCAATAAGCATTTGAGGACCAAAAACAAAAAAGCCGACACAAAACAGCCCAGCCGCTTGAAACACAAAATTGGTTAAAGGCATCAACCACAATGCAGAAACTGAAAGAAATATGCCGATGGCAAACAAAATATTCATTGGACCGCGGTTGCCACCAAACAGCCTATCCGAGCCCCACCCAGCAACAAGTGAACCAACGAAACCGCCAATCTCAAACAGAGACAAGGCAGCGTTGGCGTTTATCAAACTGTAATTGTGTTCTTCGGTTAGGTATAAGTTACCCCAGTCGTTGACCGCCGTTCTTACGATGTAAACCAGCACATAGCTAAAGGCGAGCAACCAAATGTACTTATTGCTGAACACATAGGTTTTCAATATTTCTCGATAGCTTAACCCTTGTCCATGATTCTCTTGCGCCAACTCTAGATGGTCACTGCGCCACTTCCCTACCGTCGGGAGTCCCATGGTGGTGGGCTTGTCACGTAAGCGCCAGCAAACGATAAGACCGATAAATACACCAATCACCCCCGGCCAGATAAACCCAGCTCGCCAACTGAATTGCAGCGTTAGATAACCCACGAGAATAGGAATTAGCGCCCCACCAACGTTGTGTGCTGTATTCCATATAGCCCAGCGAAAGCCTCTTTCGGAGCGAGAATACCAAGTCGTCAATAACTTGGAACACGATGGCCAGCCCCAACCTTGGAACCACGCATTCAGTACCCACAGCGAGATGAAAGCCGCTAACGAACTCGAAAAGCCAAACGCGATGTTTATCAGACCAGTCGCGATTAGGCCAAGCCCCATGAAGTAACGAGGGTTTGAACGATCCGATATCGTGCCTGATATAAATTTCGATAAGCCATAAGAAAGATAAAAGAGCGTGCCAATTAAGCCGATATCGCCTTTATCCAAACCAAGGTCGGTGATCATGGCTGGCGCGGCATAATTAAAGGTTTTACGAGTGAAGTAAAAACCTGCATAGCCGACATACATACCTATCATGATGTGGAGGCGCCAGTAGCGATAACTCTGATTGACCTCATCATCAGTTAGAGCATCACTCTTTGACATTGTTGAGCGCAGAAATCCAAACATATTCGTTCTCACACTTTAGGTAATGTAACGCTGATATTGGTACCCGAAGATGAGCCATTAGCGTTGATTGTCATCTTGCCACCGAGCGCCTGAACTCGCTCTTGCATACCACGAACCCCCATTCCCTTGAGAAGGTCTTGCGCTGTAAAACCAACGCCATTGTCTGAGATCCGAAGATAAGCCTGATCATCTAGAATCAATTCAATTCTGATTTCGCTCGCGTTGGCGTATTTAGAGGCATTGTTTAGAGATTCTTGGCACAGCCTGAAGATAGTGACCTTGAGCGTGTCACTCAAACACGAGTAATCACCTTGCCAATTTAACTGGATATCAACGCCGTGATCCGAAAACTCCATCTCTCGAATAAGCTGTTCCACGGAATCTTTTAGGTCAAGATCGTCCAACATCTTAGGTCTTAGTTTTGTAAGTAGACGTTTGGTGGTGTCATAAACATTCAAAGACAATGACTCAATCGTCCCCGCACAGCGAACGCTCATCTCAGCCGCATCGACACGTTTAATAATGCTTGCCTGCGTACGAATTGCCGTGATGTTTTGGCCAATTTCATCATGCAGCTCACGCGCAATATCACGACGAACCGACTCTTCAGCTGTGATTAGCTGGCGTGAAAGGTTTTGGTTTCTGGAAAGCTCGCTTCGCAATTTGGAGTTGAGATCTTTCTGCTTTTGAACCGCAAGGCCAAGCAATATACCGGTAATAGTTTGAGCCGATAGAGACAAGAGTAAGTCAGTAATTTCGAGTTTGGACGTTCCGCTATGAGCAGCAATCAGCGCAACACTGTTTAACAGAGTCGCCAGTAAAGCGCCTTGCAACCCGTAGCGAACGGCTAGCAGGATAATAGGGATCGCCATACAAAATGGTGCGAAGCGCCTTAGTTCATCAGGCAAACTGGTTTGTATCAAAATACTGGCCACCAGCAACACACTGTATAAAGCGATGTGACGAATTTTGAACTCTACAACATTATGGATTAAGTAAGAGCTCAGCGGCGCCCACTTATTTTGGAATAGATAGTTCCAGACCAGATAACACATAGGCACCAGCATCAATCCACCCGTGATACTCGCTAACCACACCATGTAAACGGCTGGTACATGAGAACCCACCACAGCAACGTTAATTGATGCGGTGACCATGATTAAGCTCGCCATCACTAACAAGTGACGATTTTGGTCACCATAATAATAACGCTTGGCAAATAGAGTGGCAGGAATACTTAATCCACTGGCGATTAGTATGGTCAGCCATTGGGGTTCATCAAGCAATAACGCTAACGCGATCGCAAGTCCCCACTCTGCAATATAGATAGCAGGCCAATAGTGAGTGCGAGTGTGCAGCGTCATTCCCAATCGAAGTGAGAATGGGAAAAGCAGAATGGCTAACTCAGGGTCATTAATAAAATAGAAGGCAATAACCCATAAACAAAACCATGCACAGCCAGCCATAAAAACCCCACATAGTGAAGTGGCTAAATAGGAGCGCATTAGTACTGATCTTGAGTGAACAATTTAGCTAACTCAACGTTGTTCTTAACATTGAGTTTGTCCATCGCATTGGCACGGTGTACATGCACCGTTTTATGGCTAACCCCTAGCTCAACGGCGATAGATTTCACATCGAGCCCTGTTGCCAATAACTGACACACTTCGCTTTCTCGGCGGGTGAGTTGGTTTAAAGAGGCTTTATTCTTCATTGGTGTCGCAAGCTTTATAGCGATATCGGGCGTGAGATAACAGCCACCATTTGCGCTCGTATGTACGGCTTGGATTAACTCATCTGGGCTACAGCGCTTACTGAGGTAGCCTTTAGCTCCTAACTCTAATGACTTCTCAACCATTGCCGGAGAGTCATGTACGCTCAGCATGATACTGGCAATGCCTGATGGAATTTCTTCCAATAAGCTCAAGCCACTTTCATCCTGCATTGAAATATCCAAGATAACGACATCAGGGTGACAACTTGGCAATCCGAGGCGCGCTTCTGCCGCAGAGTTAAATTCACCCACGACCGTAATATCAGTTTCAAGACTGAGTAATTGAGCAAAGCCCGAACGAACAATGACGTGGTCATCAACAAGCGCAACATTAATCATGATATTAACCAGAATTAAGAGTAAGAAAGAAAAATAGCCCCGACAGGAGCTATTTAATATTAAGTTTATTGATAGAGATGATACTGAATCGAACTAGCGATTGGTATGATCTCACGTGCTTTAATCCGATAAAGTACGTGAGACTATCTATCCGAAACTGTGTTTGCGAAAACAAGTACGCGAGACTGTCTACCCGAAACTCTATTTACGAGAGCAAGCCTGCGAAAACAAGTCTGCAAAAAAAAGCACACCAGACTCGCTAGGCGTTTTGAGCCGCTAGGTGCATCTTCTTCGCGTGACGAATTTTCTTCTCTTCCGCAACCGCAACGAATAGCAATAACACGATACAAATGGCAGCTGACGTATCGAGTGCTGCGAATGTCCCTTTCCAACCCGTTAAGCCAAAAATTGGCGTTCCATCCGCAATCATACCTAGGCCAAGTTTGGCAAAGCTGTCACCAATTAGGTAAGCAAATGTGCCTTTCACGCCGTCAGCAACACTGATTGCTTTCTTAGGTACAAAACCTACCGCAGCAACACCAATCAACAGTTGAGGACCGAACACTAGGAAGCCCAGTACGAATAGTGACGCTAGGTACATGAACTCACTCGTTGCATTTTGGTAGAACTCTAGAGAGACAATAATCAATCCAAGCGATACACAAGCAACTAAAGCACGACGTCCGTTCGCAAGGTCTGATAAATAACCCCACATCAATGTGCCAACCAGAGCACCGACTTCAAACAGAGTAAAGCCTGAAATAGCCGTTTCTTTTGATAGGCCTAGCTCTTGATACGCGTAAACGGTAGACCATTGATCGATACCGATACGAACAATGTATAAAAAGATATTCGCGAAGCAGAGCAACCAGATCACTTTGTTTTTAAGAATGTACTCAACAAAGATCTCTTTTTTGGTCATTTGATTCTCTTCAGCAGCTGTATCTTCTTCGCTGATTTCTTCATCAAACAACTCTTCAACTGTACCTAAGCCGTATGCTTCTGGAGAGTCGTTACCAAAGCGCATACCAATGAAACCAACTACAATCGCGATGATAGATGGGAAAACAAACATACCAATTACGTTGCCATCAAATAAGTAGTTTGCGCCAAACAGAGCAACACCAGCAGCACCCGCACCACCCACATTGTGCGACATATTCCAAAGACCTAAATATGAACCACGCTTATTGCGAGGCGTCCATTTAGTGATCGTTGAATAACTTGAAGGGCCACCCGTACTTTGGAAGAAACCACTCAATGCGTAGAAGGCAACCATCATGAATAAGCTAGCGCTGCCGCCACCCATACTGAAGCTGAAGCCCAACATGGCAATACCAGAAAGGACAAGCATGAATGGCAGGAACTGCTTGGTGTTTTTACCATCGGCGTAATAGGAAACGACGGTTTTACCAATACCATAAGTAATTGAGAAACCAAGACCGATAAGACCTAGATCGGTCATTGATAACCCATAAGTAGAAATCATGTCGTTTTGCGCGACATTGAAGTTCTTACGGATTAAATACATGGTTAGATAACCAATGAACACGACTAGGTACGATTGCAGGAATGGTTTAAACCACATTTTTCTTCTAGTTTCGACCGGAAGATCCAGTGTCGGTTTTCGAACCTGATCTAGGAACTTTAACATTGTGAACTCTCTTATTATTTATGAGGTCTGCACGGCATAATTGCGACCATGCATTCTTTGTTAGTTGACCGTGAAATAATAAGGAGTCTAAAAATCGACCGCATGAGAGAGGGTCTTAGAATAACTAGGAAAAATTCCTAGTTCAGAATTGGGAGTCAAGAAAGCGTGAACAGCATCACTTTGTTTACGGTCTGTTATGTATTGATATTACGATAACAAAAGTAACTCATTTCAAGGCTGATGAACTTTGTAAACGAACAGACACAAGTGAAACACTTCGCCTAAAAAAAGCGCCAGTGTCGATTCATCACCATCAAACTCCATGACATGATCAATACTGGCTCAACATTCATTCCTATTAAAATAGATTCGATAGGCTTGTTACGTTTTGCGCGAATCGTACTACAGTCGTTTACCGCTGCCGTCTTCCCACATCACTTCGCATTCATCTTTGATAGCTGCTTTCAATAGTTCGACTAGCGGAAAAGCTCGGCTACCGATATTAACAGGCGCTTCAACAACCTCTTCTTCATTGTCGTCATCCGCATTTTCTTGCTCTACCGGTTTGCTCTGCTCAGCGGCGATCGCAGCACGTAAGTTGTTTAGTGCTTGAGGGACCGCTGAAGCATCAATGGCTCCTGGGATCGCGCCACTATGTCCAAGCATCTTAATGAACTGAAGACCTACCTCACCAAACATAGTGACGCTAGCATGAGCCTTGCAACTAAAGGTAATTAACATAATGAGCCTCTATCAAATTTAGGTATATATAAACATTTAGCTATCTACAAGCATTTAGCTATATACAAACTATGTTGAGTAAATCATTGGAAAGCAAGTAGATAATAACTAAATCGCTTTTGCCAAATCGAACCTTGATTATCCTAACTATCGGACAAGCTTGCACCGTCAGTGATACACATCACTATTTATTATCGGTTGATTACTTTTAATATAAAACCTTGATAACAATCACACTAAATAGCCCTCTAAACCTCTGCGTAGCTTATTATTTAATCTACTATTAACTCCATTATCAAAATCTTTGGCACAAATCACATGAAAAGGCTGGTCGGCAGACACCTAGAAGAAATGGCGGACATACGATCCACCCGCAAGCAAAAAATTGTCCACTCCTTTTCACTGACTGCCGCTGCGTTATTCATTTTCTACACTTGGGCTTACTTCCAAGGCCAACATTACACACTGTCGGTTTTCGAATTGTGTTTTGCACTGATCGCTATCTCCAATGCATTTTACGTAAGAAAAGTCATTAACCCTGAATATTCAGAATTGATTCTGAGTGGCGTTCTTCTGGTACAAGGGGTTATCCTATTCTTGTACAGTCACGCCATTCCCGACCGGATACTTTGGCTCTACCCTATTCTGGCAGCCGTCATTTTCATTAACGATTTCAGAATTGGCATTATCTTTAGCACCTCATTTTGTTTGTTTATCAGCACCTTAATTACGGCGATGCCCAACAATTTTTCTTTGCCATTTAACAGCACACACAGATTTATTCTTAGCCTGTTTACTATGAGTTTGGTGTGTCACACATCCGCTTATTACTACACAAAAGCCGTCAGTTATATCCAACGCCTTTATAAAGAAGGCATTGAAGATCTCGCCTACAGAGACCAACTTACCGGATTGGCAAACCGTTGGAGCTTTGAGCGCTGGGCGGTAGAAAAGCTTGCGACAGTGGATAGTGAGCGATCACTTACGGCATTGGTCTTTTTAGATATTGATGACTTTAAAGGCATTAACGACAGCTACGGGCACGACGTAGGAGACAGTGTCTTACAGCACTTTGCCAATCGCTTGAGTAACAACATTCGAACCAGAGACAGAAAAAGCCATGAATACGACTATTCGATTGCGCGCTTTGCTGGCGACGAGTTTGTTTTGATGCTCTACGATGTACCAACTCGTAAAGATCTAGACGGTATTTTAGATAGGATTTGTGGGTTATTCGAAAGTGGCTGCCAGACAAACGAGAGAATCAAGGAATTGACGCTCAGTGTTGGGGTGTCTTTGTATCCGTAAGATGCTCAAGAGCTACATGAACTGACGAGATGTGCTGATAAAGCGATGTATGTCGCTAAGCATTCAGGAAAAAACCGATACGCTTATTATCACGACAATCCAGTATCGACATTGATCGAAGAACTACCGACGAACCTAACCTTCTCAGAATCGGATTCATCTGAGCTTGAAGATTGTCTTGAAGCAAAAGTCGAAGGGAACAATGTTACGCTGTTAAAAACGCGTCAACGTTAACCATTAATATCGCTGACTGCTAAACGCACTAACCTGCCATATACATAAGCCATAGGCTCACTAACCCGATCACAATCATCCATATGACTTGTCGTGTTCGGTTTGGGTTATTGCCTCTAGGTCTCACTACCGTTTTAAAAGCAGCTTGCTTAGCCGACTGAATAAACGGTGCTTCAATCGCACGTTTTTTTACGCGACGTTTAACCGCGCTGTTCGCAACCTCGGTAAAACGCTGCCCTTGCTCCGTTGTAAAGTCGTTATCAAAGCCCATCCGACCTTGCCTTTCGCCATGTTTTTGCTGTACTGCCATAGCGGCCTCCTTGGCGGTCTACTCTATATTGAGTATAGACATAATTTCATATTGTTACCTGTTCAAAATTTTCGAATAAGTCACTCAACGCTATGCCATCTTCTTTTTAAATCGAATTACATAAACTACAGCTATTCAAGTTTATGAGGATTTCAAAATGACGAGTGTAAGAACAGTAGATCATGTGATTGCAGCACATGCCACCTCCGATGGTGATGGCGTCAAAATCCAAAGACTCGCTGGCTTCAATAACACGCGTTTCTCTCCATTTTTGATGATTGATGAACTTAAGTCGGATGAAAGCAAAGACTATGTTGGTGGCTTTCCTCCGCACCCTCACCGTGGGATAGAAACGCTCACTTACATGCTCCAAGGTCACTTTCAACACAAAGACCACATGGGGAATGTTGGAGAGCTACGCAGCGGTGGCGCACAGTGGATGGCCGCAGGTCGTGGTGTTATTCACAGCGAAATGCCAATGATGGAAGAAGGCGCACTGCATGGCTTTCAGATTTGGATAAATCAGCCTGCGTCACACAAAATGCTGCCCGCGCAATATCACGACTTCCAGAGTGAAAGCATTACAGAACACCAAAGCGAACAACGTGGTTTATTGAGAGTGATAGCCGGTGGGTTTGAACTGCATAACCAAACTAACGATGATTCAGAGGCTTTACGATCGCAAGGTCCATTGCAAAAGACAGGTGTGCCATTAAGCGTTGCGGATTGGCGCTCTCATTCTGGGCAAAAAGTGACGTTAGGGACTAATGTTAATCACAATGCCATGACTTATGTGTACCGAGGCAGCATTAAGATCGGCGACAAAGTGATCAAGCAAGGTCAGCTTGCCCTGCTCACCAAAGCTGACTGGCTTTCTTTAGACAGCTTAGAAGATTCAGGTGTACTGGTTTTTTCTGGTGAACCGATTAATGAACCTGTTGTGCACTATGGTCCGTTCGTCATGAATTCAATGGAAGAGATTGAACAAACGATTCAGGATTACAACAACGGCGTATTTGAGACTTACTGATTTACCAATGTCTGTTTTTGAGCTTTGAATTTTGAATCGAGAATTGAAGATTGAAGATTGAAGATTGAAGAGATTTTGCAACGAACAACGATTTGGTCATCCATTTGATGACTGCAAAAACAAGTGACACTATCCACTGCCGGTTACTATCACTTATTTAACCACGCTCCTAGAGCGTGGTTTTTTTCTATTAAATCAGAGACCAACGGTGCCCTAATTAAACGAATTTAGAGCGAGTTACAGATATTCACACAGGTAAGCTGTCGCTTCTTTTACCTGTAGGTCGAATGAAGAATCACCCGCAACGTCAAAGGACTCACCAGATTGGTATGTCGTCCAGTCATCATCACCAACACGCTTTACAATTAAAGCACCTTTAACAACGGTCATCTTTTCTGGAGCCGCAGTACCGAATGTGTATTCGCCAGCTGCCATCACACCAACACTCACATCAGCGCCTGCTTGGTTAAACGCTAACGACTTAACGCCACCTTCAAAGTATGTGTTTTCTTTAATCATTGTACTTCCTTGTTATCTCAAAATTGCAATTATTGGACTCAACGAATGAGCCTATGCGTAAATCTAGGTGATAATTGTTTTAACCAATTCGAGACTGTCCTACAAGAAATAAATACGCATAGCTTAGGCATTTCTTGAATTCGCTTTCATTGATAACGTAAATACCAAGGAATCAGGCAAAAAATCGCCAACGCAACCAAATTTATTGGAACATTCGATCCTGCTTCTAACTCTTATAACAATTTTTGCAAACTAAGGTTTTAGTTAATAGAATCTAAAATAATATCAGTGGGAAAATGAAGAAATAATGGCAAAAAAGTCGGTCAAAAGCAGAGATTTATTTGCCAACTCGTTACTCTACAGCTTCCTATTAGCTGGTTTTATGATTGCCCTCACCGCGGGCTATTTTGCTTACCAAGCCCACCAACAATCTGTCAGCCCAAGCAATGTCTATGGCACATGGATAGAGATTGCAGCACCACCTTACAATACTGATACCCTGACACTTTCAGATAATGGTGTGATGATGAATCATCGCCTCATTGCTACCTCGTTTGATTTTGATGGCAAGATTGTCACGATTAGCACAGGCTCTGGAACCACCGTTTACACCATCAGTGGTACTTACGATTCTCCTCGCTTGAAGCGACTAGAGCCAAGCGTACCATCTCAGCAATTTATTAAAGAAGGCTACGAGGATACTGCAGCTGGTGATACCCACAGTGTTATGCAACAAAGACGCGCTTCCTTAGCCGAGCAATTCAAAAGATAATCCCCTTCTCAGTCTTCTTCAGTCGTCTAAATAATAGTCTTCTCCGTAAAAAGTATTCTCCGCATCACTACTTTCATATTTACCTACCGATCTGCACCGCTCACCCAGCACACTTCGCTTTGTGATACTGCTTCAACTTGCGATATTTTCTTATCGTTTGTCGCATCTTTGCATAACTTCATGTCGTGGATTTTCACTTATGAGATTTTACTTCTGAAGGGTGTTTTATTTTATAAAACATGGACTCAGCCTCTCACTCATTAAGCAACAGAATTGTAACGAAATACTATTTTTTAGTTGTCCATCGAAAACGGATTTATTTTCAGTTATAAAATTAAAACTCTCTCGAATACTGACTGGGAAGCTCCTTCAAAACTGACTGGAGCCGTTTATGGGGCCATTTGGTTCTCGTAACCTTCAAGGAATGAGAGAAATAGTATGATTCGTATAAATACCTGTGCGGCAAGCATTGCTCTAGCGCTATCTGGTACAGCATTAGCTGCTCCAACAGCACCTAGCATCGACATGTACGGTTCCAACAACCTGCAGTTTTCTAAAATTGAACTCGCGATGGAAACCACATCAGGCTACAACCAGATGGTTAAATATCACGACAAAGCAAAGGTCGACGTCAAGTTCAACCAATGGAGCGGAACGTCAGGAAACACGTACAACATCTACTTCGATGGCGTTAAAGTTGCCACTGGCCCTATTACTGGTAGCCAAACTACAGCTTCATTCGAATACGGCCAAGGCGGCTTATTTCAGATGGAAATCGAGGCGTGTGACGAAACAGGCTGCGCCAAGAGTGCTCCCGCTCAGATCACGATTGCAGATACTGATGGTTCACACTTAGCGCCACTTGCAATGAATGTTGATCCGAACAATAAGTCATACAACACCGACCCAAACACGGTAGTAGGCACTTACTTTGTTGAGTGGGGTATTTATGGTCGTGATTACACGGTTGATAACCTACCCGCTGACAACTTGACCCATATCCTTTATGGCTTCATCCCAATTTGTGGTCCTAATGAATCAGTAAAATCGGTAGGCGGCAACAGCTACAACGCACTCATGACAGCCTGTCAGGGTGTAAACGATTACGAAGTGGTGATTCATGACCCTTGGGCAGCTTTCCAAAAGAGTTTCCCGCAAGCTGGTCACGAATACAGCTCACCTATCAAGGGTAACTACGCAATGATGATGGCGCTAAAACAGCGCAATCCAGACTTGAAAATCATCCCATCAATTGGTGGTTGGACACTGTCTGACCCGTTCTTCGATTTCACTACAAAAGCGAACCGCGACACGTTCGTTGCATCGGTTAAGAAGTTCCTAAATACATGGAAATTCTACGATGGTGTCGATATCGATTGGGAATTCCCAGGTGGAGGCGGTGCTGCTCCCGATCTTGGTGACCCTGTAAATGACGGCCCTGCTTACATTGCATTGATGGCAGAGCTGCGCGTTATGTTAGATGAGCTAGAAGCTGAGAACGGCCGTACTTACGAGCTCACATCAGCGATCGGTGTTGGTCACGATAAAATTGAAGACGTGAACTACGGCGATGCTATCCAATACATGGATTACATCTTCGCAATGACTTACGACTTCTACGGCGGTTGGAACAACGTGTTAGGTCACCAAACAGCACTAAACTGCGGTAACTTCATGCGCCCTGGTCAATGTGATGGCACAGGGCTTGATGAAAATGGCGAACAATACACTGGCCCAGCTTACACCACTGACAACGGCATCCAGTTGCTGCTTGAGCAAGGCGTTCCTGCGAACAA
Source organism: Vibrio sp. SG41-7 (assembly GCF_014164465.1). Lineage (NCBI taxonomy): Bacteria > Pseudomonadati > Pseudomonadota > Gammaproteobacteria > Vibrionales > Vibrionaceae > Vibrio > Vibrio sp. SG41-7. The sequence goes on from NZ_JACJFF010000025.1 coordinate 43,948, forward strand.
ACTTGTGGTTGGTACAGCGATGTACGGTCGTGGTTGGGAAGGCGTATTACCTTCATCACTCACCGATCCTACAGACCCAATGACGGGTGTAGGTAATGGCAAACTAACCGGCAGCTCTGCGCAAGGCGTATGGGAAGATGGCGTTATTGACTACAAAGGCATTAAAGCGAACATGCTTGGTGCAAACAACCAAGGCATCAACGGCTTTGAATATGGTTACGACGAAATGGCAGAAGCGCCTTACGTTTGGAACCGTACTTCGGGCAAGCTAATCACATTTGATGATGACCGTTCAGTGAAAGCAAAAGGCGCGTACGTTCGTAGCCTTGGCCTTGCGGGTCTATTCTCTTGGGAAATTGATGCAGATAACGGCGACATCCTCAACGCAATGCATGAAGGCCTAGCGGGCGGAACAACAGATCCTGTAAACCGTAAACCAACCGCAGCAGCGGGCGCAGACCAATCGGTTGAAGGCCCAGCTTCTGTTTCTCTAGACGGTAGCGCTTCAAAAGACAGCGACGGCACGATTGCGAGCTACGCTTGGTCACAAGTAAGCGGTACGGCAGTAACGCTGGCCAACTCGAATGCAGCAGTTGCAAGCTTCGATGTGGTTGAAGTCGCTCAACAAGAAGTACTAGCGTTCAGCCTAACGGTAACTGATAATGAAGGTGCTACTGCAACTGACACCGTTGTTGTAACAGTAACCCCTAAGGACACAGGTCCAGTCAATACAGCACCAGTTGCGATTGTTTCAGCTCCAGCTGAAGTTAATGCGGGTGACGTAGTCGTGGTTGATGCTTCGGCTTCGAGCGATGCTGACCAAGACACATTAACCTTCACATGGGATGTACCTGCTGGTATTGATGCAACGGTTCAAGGTTCTTCAGTGAGCTTTGTCGCGGCGGAATACACGCAAGACACGGTACTGAACTTCTCAGTAACAGTGAGTGATGGTACAGATACATCAGTCGCTACTGCATCAGTGAACGTTCTTAAGAAAACCACAGGCGGCGGTACGTGTACTAACGCTTGGGATTCAAGTGCGGTCTACACTGGCGGCGACCAAGTAACTCAAGGCGGTAAGGTTTGGGAAGCGAAATGGTGGACAACAGGTGAAGATCCAACAACGACAGGCCAGTGGGGCGTGTGGAAAGAGATCGGTCCTGCAAGCTGCTAACTAAAAATAGTGCTTAGTTAGATACTGACTAAGCATCAACTAAATCCCTAAAACAAAGGCCAACCAGATACTGTCTGGTTGGCCTTTTTATTTATGTTTTCTGAGCTTTGAGCTTACGATCTTTTTACTGGCGTCCTACTGACTTGCGCTCGTTAGACTTAGCCAATCAAGTTATCAAAGCTCTCGAACACTTGTGGGCACTTCATTACTCGCCCGTGACCCTGCCCTTGAGTCGCAATCAAGGTAACGCGACCCATTTCATTAGCAGCACGCTGAGACACATCAAACTTAGTAAACTTGTCTTGCTCGTCATGAACAATGATCGTCTGAGACTCACGAAGCGCTAGCTTTCCATAGGGATCAACAGACTGAATTGGGTAGTTAAACTGCTCTTCCACTTCACCCACGACCGCCTCAAACAACTTCATTGAGTAACCAGAACGCGCAACGCTACCAAATAGGTTTTCTAGATAATCCAACACAGGTGCAATGAGCAACAAAGGTTTGTTTTCTAGTTTAACGTGCTTACACTCCAACGCAGAAGCGGTACCCATACTGTGACCGACCAAACCTGCCACTTCCCCCACCGAATCTAGAACAGCTTCCAAACCATTCACAAACGCTGGGATATGACCATGTACGCCATCACTGCCACCATGAGCAGGATGATCGTAAGCCAAGGCCGTAAAACCATTAGCAGCAATATGCTCCATCAGAGGGAAAAACTGACTCGCGGTGCCAGACCAACCATGGGTCAGCACCCAAACGGGGCCCGTACCCAGAGAGTATGTCTTCAATACACCGTCACGACCTTTGATTTCACTTTTAATCAAACCTTTTGGATCGGCATTCTTTTGCTCGGTACGCATCGGAGTGAGCAGCAGTTTACGTGCCGTTTTCTTTGCGTGGCTCGGCGCTAAAATGTAGTGCAGATTGGTTGTAGCGCCAATCAAGCTACGCTTGAAACTGAATTTGTTCGATGTATTGAAATAGATTTTGTCACTCATGACCGTTCCTTGTATCGCCATCATTATTGGCGGATCGAGCTCGGCCCTAAAAATCGAACGACCGTGCTATTTGTTGATATAAAAAATGGCGCTACTGCGATTTATCATCGCTTACCACCACTTCTCTAAAATTTTGTTGTAAACCTTACCTCAGCAAGACTCACATGATTTGCGAGTTAACCTGCTGTATGTATTAAACCGCTTTCCAGCTAGCGACCAAGCGCTCAACACCACTCCAAAAATGAGTATGGCTCGCTTGCTGCCCTCGCAATGAGTAAAACAAGTTCGCACTTAAATACAGACCATATAACTCAAAAGTTGCCTGCTTAGGGTCTAAATCAGCCCTGAACTGTTTGCTCTCAACCGCTTTTGCTACCTGAATCGTCAAGTAGTCAATCCACACTGAAATGGTTTTCTGCAGTACCTTCTGAATCACAGAGGTTTCGCTGCCTGCATCTTTCCAAGCGTCAATAAACATGCAGCTGCCTTGGAACGAATGGTTCCAGCCCAGCCAGTTATCGAGCAGTTGTTTCAGCTTGGCTTCAATATCACCGTCGCCCAACTCTCTCGCCGGAATGATGACTCTTTCAGTGAATATGGCGTTGGAATATTCGAGTACAGAGAGTTGCAGGTTCTCTTTAGAGTTGAAATGCGCAAACAATCCACTCTTAGACATACCACACTGCTTGGCTAATTCGCCAATCGTCAAACTCTCAAGACCATTCTCACTCGCAAGTGCAAATGCATGGCTCAAAATATACTCTTTAGTTATCTTTCCTTTGCTCATTATTCACCAATAATAAATCTGATTCTTTATTTTTAGCACGTTCGTACTTTTTTTCAAGTTTTTTAATTAACCCTTGGTATTCATTTTGTATTATCAAAGAATTGTGGAAAAATGCGACAGTATTCAAAGGAAATTGAAATCGACTAACAAAGGAAAAACAATGAACACACTTTGGGAACAGTTTGCGTTTTCGGCGTCAGTAACAGGCCCTATCTGTTTAATGCTGTTTCTCGGTGTGATGCTCAAGCGAATCGGCTTAATCAATGACAATTTCATTGATGTCGCATCTAAGGTCGTATTTCAAGTCACTCTACCCGCGATGCTATTTCTAAGCATTGTTCAATCGAATCACAACTTTTCAGCCAGTAGCGCGTTAGTGGCGTTTGGCGTCATCGCAAATTTTATCTTTTTCTTGTTCACGATTTTCTCAACCAAGTTGGTATTCAAAGGTTCGAAAGATCAAGGTGTGATTGTCCAAGGTGGATTCCGCGCTAATACCGCGATCATCGGCCTCGCCTATGTGGCTAATATCTATGGCAACCAAGGTGTGGCATTGGCGGCTATCTATGTCGCATCCCTAACCGTGCTGTATAACATTCAAGCTGTGATTGCACTGACACCCAAAGGCAAAGACACCGGCGCTAAAGCCATTAAAGTAATCGTCAAGTCCATCACCAAAAACCCGTTGATCATCGCTATTTTCTTAGCGGTCGTCTTCTATGCGCTTTCAATTCCTATTCCAAAAATGGTGGCTGACGCTGGGCAATACTTTGCCAATATGACATTACCTTTAGCCCTGCTCTGTACTGGCGGGTCGCTGGATATTAGCTCGCTCAAACAAGAAAAGTTGTCGACGTGGTTCGCCTCTAGCTACAAGTTAATTGCCTCACCGTTACTGATTACATTGGCTGCTGGGTACTTAGGGTTTGAAGGGCTCGATCTCGGGCTTATCTTCTTGATGAGTGCTGCACCAACGGCAGCGGCAAGCTATGTTATGGCTCGTGCAATGGGAGGAAATTCAACCCTGGCGGCTAACATCATCGCGCTCACGACCGTTGTTTCTCTTATCACTTGCACACTAGGTATTTTTGCACTCACCGCAATGGGTTTAATATAGCTGCGACAGGCTTCAAAAAACCGACACAAGCCCTGAAATAAAGGTCATAAGCCTTGATTTAGGACTAACTGATTGGGCATAAAGGCTGCTAGATTTCGTAAAAATTTTACTAAGAGATCTGATATGTCTTCCGTTCAACATACGCCTTCACAACACATCGCCAGTATCGAGTTAGGCCGAGTGATTGCTATCTTGGCGATCATTGGTTTACACGGCCAAATGGCACTCACTTATTGGCAAATAGATGAAGTGCCTTGGATCGGTTATGTGCTCAACCAAGCCGCTCGTTTTGCGGTACCTCTGTTCTTCCTGATTTCTGGTTACCTTATTCAGCCCAAGTTGGCTGCATTGCCATGGGAAACCGTCCTGAACTACTCTAAACCACTGCTTAAGGTTTGGTTGGCATGGAGCATCATTTGCTTAGTGATGCCATTCAATCTCGCGAAGGTAGAAGAGTTTGGCTATCTAGGTGAACGTGAAGGCTATTGGGGTTTCTTAATGAGCACTCCTCTTAACTCATTCTTAGAGGGAGGTCTGGTGCATCTGTGGTTCATTCCTGCCCTTGTTTGCGCAGTGTTGATCATCGCTTTATTGATTGAATTGAAACTCAACAAACTGCTATTACCGATCGCGATTGCACTCTATGGCTATGGTGTTTTGGCAGGAAGCTACGCAACGCTGACCGGATTAGAAGCACCCTTCTTCACGCGAAATGGCCCGTTCTTTGGCACGTTAATGGTGACCTTAGGTTTCCTTATTCGTCAGAATCAATGGAAGGTGTCATCAACTAAAGCGTTGGTATTATTAGCGTTAGGCATGTTGATTCACTTTGCTGAAGCGGCATGGCTCACCACGTTCGACGTCGGATTCAACACGAATGATTTCTTGTTTGGCACGGCGCTATGGGGGATGGGCGTGTTTATGTGGCTTTTGGCTAATCCAAACATGGGTAACTACGCTTGGGTTCGTGCCATTTCAAATCGCATGCTGGGTATCTACGTTTGCCATCTGCTGATCATTATCGTGTTGTTCAATGTCTGTGGAGTCTTAGGCATTACGGAATTGGCAAAAGACGTTACGGTATTTTTTGGCACCGTATTGTTGAGCTTCGGGTTGGTTGTTGGGATCGAGAAAACGCCACTGCGACGCGTGCTACTTCGCTAGGGCGTGTTTATGCCTAAAACTATCCGCTAAATCAGTTTTATAGAGCCACAAAAAATAAAGGCAAGATAACGGATTATCTTGCCTTTATTTCATCATGTCAGTAACGAGACTGTATCACTCGTTGAAGTGTTATCGGAACGCCATTGCGCCCTTGCCAACACCTTCATAAGCGACGATTTGTAGTGATTGGCTCTCTGTTAGGCTAGGCTCAACTTGATCCGCAATATAGCCTGCCAGTAATTCCACCGTGGTATCCGTCGGCAAGATTTCTGTTTCACTCTTAGCAATCGCTAGCTCAAATTCGCCTTGAGGTGCGGTGTAGCGAAAGCCATAGTGACTTTCATCATTAACACTTTTCGCGTGTTCACTCAGGTTAAGTGATGAAACTGAAACTTGGTCTTCTTTAGAGCCTAAATAGATGTCTTCCCAACGCTGAGCAAATGCTTGTTCGCGTTGCTCGTCACGCTGACCATCAACCAAGATTTCGACTGGAGAACGGTGGCCATGTGCGATGCGTTGGCAGTTGCCATCATGCTTTTTTAAACCATGGGTGTAGTGGTAAAACGCGCCATTAATGTTCTCATGACGTAGGGTGATCTCTAACCCTGTGACGTTACTTGGAAGGTTATCACGCAGAATATGATAAACATGAGCGGTCACACTCTCGATGGTGATCGCTTCTGCATCAATCAGGCAATATGCTTCATCAGGGCAATGTAGATGAAGACTCTTGTCACCACGCAACACATCAACCTTAGAGTAGCCCGCTTTGCTCGCTTGAAGAACAACTGCAGCGCTTTGCATTGGCAGTAGCAAACGGTGATCAACGTGCTCATCAACGAGGTGTTTGATCTGCTTTTTGACCTTGCTAAAATCCAGCACCATGCTCATTTCATTAAGTTCACCAGACATGGTGACATCTAAAATCCAACTATCTCCTACGACCCCTCTGTGTTCACAGATGTATGAAGAATCGATAACGGTAAGGTCTCTTACAAATAGGTTCAAGTTGAACTCCTTAATACTTTAATGAGATACGGGAGGCTGAATAATGTCCAGCAGGCACTTCGTCTCATTGGTGTCTAGATAAAATAGGACGAGCAGGATGTTACGACAAGCTTAAAAAGTCCACCTTTTTAGACCCTCTTTTGAGAAAAGAACAAACTCTGCACAATTTCCGCTAAAACATAGACCAGCCCGATGCGAATAGCCATATATTGGGTAAGGTTGCCGAGCGTTTCACGATACATTTTGCTTTAGCCAAAGGCGCGGTGACACCCCAGCAACATGCTGAAAAGCGCGTGAAAATCCCGAATAGCTGCTGTAACCCACTTCATCAGCGACCCAGTTGATGGGCTTATTTTGCAATAACAGGGATTGAGCCACTGAAACTCGCCACTTTTGCACATAATCTCCGGGCGTCTCACCGACTTCTCGTTTGAACGCTTCAATAAACTGAGTTCGAGACATCGCGGCCAGTGACGCCATCTCCGCAATCGAAAAATGGCGAGCAGGCAATAGGTGAACGGCCGTAACCACCGAAGCCAATCGTGGATGAGCTAGGGCTGAGAACACCCCTTGATCAATTTGCTGCTGTTCAATGAGGTGACGAAAAATCAAAGCCATCAAGGCATCACTTAACTTATCCATTAGATATTGTTGCCCCGATGATTGTTGTCCTGAAGATGCTTGCCCCGACTCTCGAAATAGCACCTCTATCACTGGCATTAAGTTAGGTGCATCCGCAAACGGAATCACTATCACGTCAGGCAGAGCAGACAATAAAGGATTCATCTGCCCTGAGCGATATTCGACATTCGCGCACACGACCTCAGCACCGCCTCCCACACCTTCAATCACATGTGGTGTGCTATTCGGCAGATAAACAATGCAGGGCTGTGACAGTTGCCTGTACTCAGTGTGCGCACTAGACAAGGTCAACTCACCCGCGCTCAATACATGAAGATGCCCTTCTTTACCCTGTTGCGGCTTAAATGACGACACTCCGCATAAATTGCCAGAATAGAAAACACCGGTACGTATCGAGAAGTGTTCCATTAGTTGTGAAAGCAGATCCATGCATCCTCCGAACGATTCGCTTACTTTTAAGTTCTTTTGTCCCTCTATAGACCGGACAAGTGGGCTAAATTATTTCAAACAAGATAACCAACACTGACAAGGAACTTGATATGTCACACATGAAATCGACCAGTCAAAAAATCACTCTATTGGCTGCGTTACTAGGAACCAGCTTTTCACTGATGGCAGCAGACATCGACATGAGCGTTGATAGCAATGACATCGCGATCAAAGGCTATGACCCAGTGGCTTACTTTACTGATGCTGGAGCCGTTCAAGGTTCATCAGAATTCACTGCTACTTATAAGAACGCTATTTATCAGTTCGCAAACAGTGACAACCGAGATCAGTTCCGCACCAATCCTGAAGCTTATGCGCCTCAATACGGTGGCTATTGTGCCTTTGGTGTGGCTATGGGTAAGAAATTTGAGACCGACCCTAACGCATGGAAAGTCGAAGATGGAAAGCTGTATCTGAACTTAGACAAATCAGTACAAAAACGATGGTTGGAAGATACGCAAGAGTTCATCCAAGACGCCAACAGCAACTGGACGACGATCAAAACCGTAGAAGCCTATAAGCTTTAGTCTATAAGCTTTAACCTACAAGTTTTAGCCTAGTAACTTTAACCTTTATCCATTGCCCATTAATAAAAACGGAAGCGACCGAACGCTTCCGTTTTCATTTCGACGTTCCAAATCTTAATAAGCCTCCAGCTATTGGTATCACCACAATAAATGGCGATGCGTTGCTCAAATCAGGAAAACCCGTCAGCCTTTAGCGCGAATCAAGCCCATTTCTATTCTATACTCCTAGAAGATAAGCTTTTCTTTTTATGGAAGAATAATGATATTACCTAGGATTTTTGCACTTGGGCTCTGCGCCTTATCAACACTGACTTATGCAGCTCCATGGCAGTTCGTCAAAAGTGAAGACGGCATCATCATTGATAAGAGACCTCACAGTGAAGGCTTAGTAGAGATACGAGCACAAATGCAAACGCCCACCACTTACTCCGGTTTTTTACTGTTATTGGAAGACAGCGAGAACGTGCCAAACTGGATAGACAATGTGTCGCAAAGCCGTGTCTTGATGCAGATATCTGAGGCAGAAAACATCGTCTATACCCAATTCAAAGCGCCTTGGCCTGCCAGAGATCGAGATATGGTGACCTACTCAAAGTACAGCATCGAGGATGGGCAGTTTGTCTTGTCGATAAAGGATGCGTCTAATTATTTGGCAAAAGAGTCGGGGTACATTCGAATTTATGATGTGGACGCACTTTGGACGCTGCAACCGCTCACCAACGGCAATACCTACATTACCTACACCGCATATGCGAACGCAGGGGGTATTTTGCCCAATTGGTTGATGAATAAGTTATCGATAGGCAGTGCGCTGAGCACGTTTAAGGGGCTGAAAGAACAGCTACCAAAATACCAAGGCCAGCAGCACCCCAACCTGCCAAGTGAGTCTCGTTAGCGGTACAAGTAAATAGGTCAATAAGGTTAAAGACTAAGGTATTCTTGCTAGGTCGCGAGCTAAGATAAGCGCTAAACCAAACACCTGAAGAAACAGGGCGATGTTCTTATAGAAAGCCATTTTCTCATCAAGCCTTTGGATCAACTCAACCAAAGTTAGATTATCCAAATAGTAGTCATCAATTCGTGATCGTTGCGATTCTTGGGCATTGTTTATCAGCATCATAAGCTTAGGTAAATTAGCCAACGAGATGGCCGGCACCTCGTCACTCACCCAACTCCGAAGTTGTCCGCGAAGCGCTTCATCAAGAACAGTGGCAGGTTGAGCGATTTCTGGGGATAGCTTATCAAGGTGAATCAGAATCGCTTCACGCTTACGCTCTAAGGTTTCGATCGTATTCCAGGACAGTTGTATAGAATACACATTGCCGTATTTACGATCGTTGTATTCCGATTTCGCCGCTTCAATTTTGTCCAACACCAAGCTCGACATGACAATCGCCATGATGTTGAGTATTAGCCCTGCAAGGACAATCGCCCAAGCAGGAGGAAGGCGCAATGCCATAATGCTCCCTAGAACATTTTATCAAAAGGTAGGTAAGCTAAGTTTAGGACAATCAAGGAGATCATGCAGATAAGCGTTAACACCATCCCCACTTTGCGGCCTTTAAAGTTTTTCGCCAAGATCCCTTTTGCATGAATCACTCGCCCCAGAATGAACGCGACACCAATGACATGAATCAGCCAAACACCAGCCCCATTCATCTCTAACAACCCCATCAAAATCACTGTGATTGGGATGTAGTCCATCGCGTTACTTTGTGCCGAACGTGCTATCTGTAACGACTCAACACCGCCATCAGCATGAGCAACAAGATTAATTCGCCTCTGTTTAATCACCTCAATCGCCAACCAAATCATTACGACTGTCAGCAGAGCTGCGTAAAGTGCTGTTACCATCATATTTCCCTATTGTTTTGTCTTAACTCAGTGTTCTTTTCTATCTTTTCGACATTAACCGCCAAGATAAAATGATAATCACGCCCGAGCACTTGTAAGAGATCTCTCACACCGAACGTAAGAGATCACAATCAAGCTTCGCAGAAAATTCCTAAAATACAAACCCAACCCCTTGTTTTGTATGAATCCACGCATATTTCTTTCGGCTAGTGAGTACATTTATTTCTTGAGGTGGATTGTGAGTAAAGCCTCTGCAGTGTTTAATACACATGTCGACAGGGAGTTGGCAGGAACAGGAAAAAGCCTAACGGATTAGGTATCTTCAGGATGAAGATTTGATGGCTTAGGATGAGTTATCAGCAAGGAAGTTTTGCTCTAGGATAGAGTCGCTTGTCAGGATGATGAGTTAGCAAGGACACCGCTAGGAAGGCGATGAATTGGATAGGTTAAAGGATTTAGCCACGTCAAGGAACGATGCAGGGAGCACCAGTTACCTATTGAAAGATAAGTAACGCGCAGTAGCAGGATGGCTACGAAAAGAATAGACCCCGTTTGGTGAAAGCCAAACGGGGTTTCCTTTTTTTGTAACGTCTAAAAGCTGTTAGCAGCTAACCGTTAATAGCAGCTAACCGTTAAAAGTCACGTTACAAAATAATGTTCATCAAGAACATTGCACCAAAGGCAGGCTTTGTTGCGTAATTAAATTTAGAGATAGAGCCACCCCGTTTCGCGTATTTCTTAGTCAATACGACAAGTTTCAGGCATACCTAACCCAGTAAGCTTGTTCAACGCTTTTATCATCGCGTAA
>NZ_JACJFF010000260.1:0-1940 GCF_014164465.1 Vibrio sp. SG41-7
TTAGGTGAGTAGGCCACCGGAACCTCCCCGATAGCCTCTCGCAGAACCGTACGTGAACCTCTCAGCTCATACGGCTCCCATCAAGCAAAACTTCTTGATGATCCAAATTTCCAGTGCGGAAACAATCTAGGACATTGAACCGATAGCTTATCAAAGAAAGCTATCGCTCTACTTTTGTGACATTTGAGCGATTTGAATTTCCTTCTCGCCCAACGTACTAAAGTCTTATTGAAGTGTCTGAATACCGAGTCTAATTCACTTCGCCTGAACTTGCCGTAATAGTTTATCCAACCATTTAGCATCGGACTTACCCATCTGCTTAGCTGCTCTAAACTGTACTGTGATTTCTGACGCACTTTTAGCTCTTTAACTTTTCTACGCATGGCTTTCTTTGCCGACATGCTTACTGCCGGTGTGAAGTTGTTGTATAGCTGCCCTGTTCGTTTACGTTTACTGGTTCTGGCTCTAAATGTGTACCCAAGGAAATCAAATTGTGTATGCTCTATATGGTTACCAGACCCTCGTCTAGCATCATCTTTGCAGTAGACAATCTTCGTCTTGGTTGGGTGCATTTCTAGTCCACATTCCTTGAAGCGTTTCGCTAGGTCATCTCTCAACTTCTCTGCTTTCAGTCTTGTTCTTGCATGAACAAGTCCATCATCTGCGTAGCGACACCATGGGTTGTCTGGATAATTCTTCTCCAGCCATTTATCGAAAACATAATGAAGAAATAAGTTAGCCAGTACTGGGCTCACTACCCCGCCTTGGGGCGTGCCTATTTCTCTGTTCGTTTTCGTCCCATCGGCTTTCTGCAATGGAGCAACTAACCACCTTTCAATATACAAAATCACCCATTGATAATCTCGGCTCTGACTTTCTTCAGCAAGCTGAATATGCTTCCTAACCGCTTTCATCAACAAATCATGACGTATGTTGTCAAAAAGACCTTTGATATCAAACTCCAGTACCCAATCGTACTGCCAGCACCTTCTTCTCGTCACCTCTATCGCATCATGAGCAGATTTCCCCACTCGATAGCCATAAGAGTCATCTAGGAAGTGATGCTCGAGCATAATTTCAAGTTTGTCTCTCACCACCGTCTGCGCCACACGGTCACTGACCGTTGGAATACCTAGTATTCTTTCACCACCTGACTTCTTCGGTATACTTACCGCAGCGACGGGTGGGGGGAAATAGGCTCCCGATGACATTCTGTTCCATATCTTATAAAGGTTGTTTTTAAGGTCTTTTTCAAAGTCCTCTATCGTTACTCCATCGACTCCGGCTCCGCCTTTATTGGCTTTTACCTTTTCGAAAGCCGTCATTAGATCCCATTTGGATATTTCAAAAGGTTTTGGTTGTTCGTGCGACCTCCTCCTGCCTGTCGGCAGTTGAGTCGTCGTTGCAACCGACTTGACGCAATCCCTTCGCTCCACGCTCATTACAAGCCCTTCATCACTACTACGAATTGCTCCGCCCCAGTATCACGCATCGGTACTCTCATATTCATGAATTTTGTCATTTATATTTCTTCCTTAACATCGTGATGACTGGTTCCCGTGGTTCCCACAAAGAGCCTAGTACAAGGTCATGCCCACTTTACGCCGAGCACCGCACACCCAGCATTCGGAGTTCACCGGTGTACTTATCCTGAAATAACGAGACGATTTCAGTTTTGGTGCCGCTTCAAGTTAACGACGCGTCCACATGGGTTCGGGTTTACTCATCTCCTTGCACCCTACCTCGCCAGAATTCTTATTCTGATTTTCTTTCAACGCTTTTGACCATTACTCTTAATAACAGCCACTTGAAAGTGGTTTAGAGCCGGCTTCCGACAGCAGACTCTGGAGGGCCTACCTCCATCTCTTCGTGAGCTTATGCTCATCTTCCTGTTTGCCTTCCTTAGAAAACAGGGTTCAGTGCCCACGGCACACTCTCGT
>NZ_JACJFF010000261.1:0-1900 GCF_014164465.1 Vibrio sp. SG41-7
GAGTTGTTTGATGGGCTTATTCGGATGCATGACCTATAGAATATACGATCCATGTAAAGCACCCTAGTAGGTTGAGTCTCTTTGTTTTCGGCCGTAGGCCGCTCAGGCGACACCGTCGCCGGTTCTTCTCCCAAAAGCCAAAACAAAAAAGGTGGCGCGGGGCCACCAAAAGGGAAAGCGTTTCTTGTTTTTATATGCCCGTTCAGTGCTTGCTTACGCTGAACGGGCATTTTTGTCTTGGTTGAACAGGGGGAAGTTCAACCAGTTTAGGGGAGCATTCCTGTAAGCATGCGCTTATAGAACGTTAGTGTTTACCAGAAGATCCAAGCGAACAGAGTCAGAACTAGGATACAAACTAGGTTCAACACCATACCGATTCGCATCATCTCTTTCTGCTTGATGTGACCCGAGCCAAACACGATTGCGTTTGGTGGTGTTGCAACAGGAAGCATGAAGGCACAAGACGCAGCAACAGCGATCAGTGCAGACAAAATAACTGGCGACATACCAAGTGCTTCAGCGATGGTTGCGAATACTGGCACCAGAAGTGCTGCACTCGCTGTGTTACTCGCAAATTCCGTTAGGAATACCACGAACGCTACCACGGCTAGAATCGTAAGCAGTACGCCAGCTGTTTCTAAAAATCCGCTTAGTGAGTGTGCTAAGAATACGCTGGTTCCTGTCGCTTTTAGAATGTTACTTAAGCAAATACCACCACCGAATAGGATAAGAACACCCCAGTCCGTTGTCTTCTCAACGTCTTTCCATTCCACCGCTCTAGAAGCGCCAAGCAGTACAATTGCGCCAATCGCTACTAAGCTATCAAATTTAGAGAATCCGCCAATCATTGCGTTGATTGGTTTACCGAATATCCAAAGCGTTACGGTTAGAAGGAAGATAGACAGTGTGATTTTCTTGCTGTTTGTCCACTCAACTGGGGCATGGTCTAGCTCGAATTTGTGGTCAAGCTTCGGCTTAGTCATCACGTAAAGAATAATCATCGCGATTGGAAGTAAGATCATTGAGATAGGTAGGCCAAGTGCCATCCACTCTGTGAAGCTTAAGCCAACTTCTGCCGCCGCAATTGCGTTTGGTGGGCTACCAACTAAGGTTGCGATGCCACCGATTGAAGCACAGTAAGCAATACCCAGTAGCACGAACACGTAGGTGTTGCGGTCTTCACTTTGGTCAACCTTGTTCATGATGCCAAGAACAAGAGGAAGCATCATTGCTGTGGTAGCTGTGTTTGAGATCCACATTGATAGACCTGCACTCACACCGAACAACATGAACACAGCGACCGACATTCTGCCTTTTGCTATCAGCAGTACTTTGTCAGCTATCGCTTTATCTAGCTCTTGCTTGTTCAGTGCGGCTGCCAATGCGAAGCCACCCATGAATAAGAAGATGATTGGGTTTGAAAAGTTAGCCAGCGCTGCGGGCGTGTTGAATACACCAAACAAGACAGCCAATAGGGGAACGAGCAAAGCGGTGATGCTGACGTGAATAGCTTCTGTTAACCATAGAATGGCAACGAACACGAGAATACTTAAACCTGTATTCACTTGCGCTTCGAATGGTAGGGTATTGAGCAAAACTGCAAATAGCGTGAAATTACCAATTAATATCATGCTGTTGCGGGTAAACAACCAGTGTTTCAGTGTAGTAACAAGTGCCGTCATAAGACGCTCCTTTTGTTTATCCTCGTTGTATTGGCGCGTGACTTCATTGAGTCATGCTTATTATTGTCGAGGTATATAGCTTGATGTAGGGTCAGACTTTGTTGGAAGAATGTTACTCAAGTTAATAAAGGAGTGTTGGTGTGTTTTTGCTTAACAATGGGGAAGTGTGAGGCAACAAATTCAAAATGTGTAGTTTTCTACACATCGGTCTCTGCTGG
>NZ_JACJFF010000262.1:0-1897 GCF_014164465.1 Vibrio sp. SG41-7
GAGGAAAGTAGACCGCAGGAACTTCCCCTGCAGCCCCTCGCAGAACGGTACGTGAGCCTCTCGACTCATACCGCTCCCATTAAACCATCGATCCTTTCATACCTATTCGCCAGTGAGCAAAAAGATAGCGATGAGTTTTGGCAATTTTATCCATAAATTTACCCGCTCTCGTTTTACGTCGTTGCAGCTTTTTGTATTTGCGTCTTGCCCACCAGATCAACGCTTTGTTTATCTGACGGAAGACTCGATACAGCTCTGAACGACAGAAACTGCCATAGTAGTTTATCCACCCGTTTATCATTGGGTTAATCCACTTAGCTATTTGTTCAAGACTTAAACCCGTTCGCTTTCGAATAGCTAACATTCTGATTTTCTTTATCATCCCTTTTTGAGCATTTCTACTCACCGCAGGGGTAAAACTGATGAAGGTACCTTGAGTATGCCTATTTCTGCATAGTCGAGGTCTGAATGTATAACCCAAGAAGTCGAAGTTTGTGTTCTCATATCGCCCCTTTCGAGTACCGTCCTTGCAATAGACAATTTTGGTCTTCGTTGGGTGCATTTCGAGCCCACAATCTTTAAACCTATTCTGAAGCTCTGCTAGCATTTGCTGTGCTTGCTCTTCGCTATTGCAATGTACAAGCCCATCATCTGCGTATCGACACCATTTCACACCTGAGTGATTTTTCTGCATCCATTTATCAAAGACGTAGTGCAAAAACAAATTCGCTAACACTGGGCTTATGACCCCGCCTTGCGGCGTCCCCATGCTTCGCTCTATTATCTCTCCATCGTCTTTTACCATTGGAGCTTCTAACCACCGCTCAATATACAGTAACAACCACTTACAGTTCGTATGCTTGCGCACTGCCTTCATTAGCAATTCATGTGAGATGTTGTCAAACAACCCTTTTATATCAAATTCTAACACCCAATCTTGATACCAACAGCGCTTTCTAGTCACGCCTACTGCATCTATCGCTGAGCGATTAGGCCTATATCCATATGAATCATTAAGGAAGTGAGGCTCGACCAATGGTTCGAAGCTAAGTTTAGCGACCATTTGTGCTATTCGATCTTCAATGGTTGGTATGCCGAGTATTCGCTCGCCACCAGATTTCTTTGGTATTGCCACCGCCTTAACAGCCGGTGGAAAGTAACACCCTGACGACATTCGATTCCAGATTTTATACAGATTGTTCTTTAAGTCTTTTTCAAAGTCGGACATAGATTGCTTATCTATGCCTGCAGCTCCTTTGTTCGCTTTGACCAATTGGTAAGCCCGTACGACCTGCCACTTGTCAATTTCAAATCGATGCGTATTCGTCATAATATCTCCTCCTACACCAAATGCAGTTGGATAAGAGTGAATACTGTTTAACACGACCCCTTCGCTCCACGCTCATTACAAGCGCTTCCTTACTACTACGAGTCGTTCCGTCCCAGTGCTAGACATTGGTACTCTCATACTTACCATTTTAATGACTTGTATTTCTTCCTTAGCATTCTAACGACTGGTTCCCACAGTTCCTGAAAAGAGCCTAAAATGAGATCACGCCTACTTTACACCGGACACCACTTACACAGCCTTCGGAGCAACCTGTAAATTTATCACCAGCCTTAGACGCTACTGGCTTTTGATGTCGAGTCTTTGGGTTACGATGCGTCATCATAGGTTCGATAACTCGTCTTCTCATTTCATACCTGAACGTTTTATAACGCTCTTTTCTTCAACGCTCACCACCAGTACTCTTAATACTCGCAGCTTGAAGCGGTTTGGAGCCAGCTTCCGACAACAGACTCCGGTGGACCTACCACCATCTCTTCTCAAGCTTAGCCATAAGCATTATGCATATCCTTATGCTGCAATCTTATGTGCCTGTGGCACACCATCAAG
>NZ_JACJFF010000263.1:0-1895 GCF_014164465.1 Vibrio sp. SG41-7
TTGCCACCTGGCTGCAACCGCCTTTGAGTATCTTAACTGCATATTTGGCGACCCAGGCTTCAACCGCATTATCGCCTTTATCGAAGAAGCACCAGGCCGCTTTCCAGAGGTATTCCAGTACATGGGAAGATTCCCCCGGGCATGCCCCTGTCTCTTGATCACAAGTTACATCTCAAGAGATTTGGCGAGTAGGTAGCCTTCAAGGATAATTTGCAACTTGAACCATCCTTCCCAGAGCCTTTCCCAGCCAACTCGCCCATTTCGCTTAGAGTCGTGCCAACCAGCAAGCTTTCCAAGATTAATATACGCCCAGTAGATACTTGGTGCTTGGCGAGGCGGCTTTGTCTTTTCTTGCTTTGACCATAGTAATTTCCACGCAAGAGGACTTAACAACTTCTCACAGCTTTGCTTCTCAGCTTCTGGTCGATTTAAGCCAACGTATCGTAGTTGGTGCACTCTTACCGCTATGAAAGCCAGTATTACGACCATCTTTTCGAGGTTGTCTTTACTTTGCATACGAAGGTCTTCCACATGAGTTCCTCCCGTCTTCCATGCTTTGTGGAACTCTTCTATCAGCCAACGTTTTTCATAATAATCCAAGATTTGTTCTGCATCTTTCGCATTGAGAATAGGTTCAGATGTCAGTATGTGCCAACATAGTGGCTTGTCGTGGTTTAGCTCTTTGCAACCAACGTAATATAAGGAAATAGGCTCCCCTTCTTTATTAGAAGGTACCTTGAGAGTGACCGGAGCATACTTCACTTCACAGGTAGCTTCACGCGCCTTTCGTCCACCACGCTGCTTCACCTCGACGACTCTATTTCCCGCTGACTTTAGAGCACTGCTGAACGTATAAAGAGAGTCTGTACTTTGCTCTATACCTCGGTTATGCGTGGAACGAACAACAAAGCGCTGTTGATGAGTAGTCTTATATGTAAGGTACTCGATGATATCTGCTTCTCGGTCACAAACGGAAATCACATTGTCGAGTACACCACCAAGGCGCTGTGCCATATGCCTTGATGCCCGCTCCCATTTGAAGCTTTCTTTCGTCTCATAAGCGCGCGTCTTCCGCTTGGATTTTTGTCCATACTGGTTAATATCTCTTACCCAGCGCTCTTGTTCTATGAGACCAACCACGTGTTTCTCTTGAGGAGCGAACAGCAAGACCGAGTGGACTTGCATCCCTCTAGAGGACTTTGTAGAGCTCGTATGTCCCATCTCATCTCTAACGGTCTGATGAGTAAACTCCAGAGAAGTCGTATCCTCTAAGGCGAGCAGACAAGAATAGGTGCGGGCAGCTTTAACTGTTGCATTAAATCCAGCCTCAGCAATAGCTTGTGCGTCAATGGCGTCGTTCCGACTAAAGCGGTAAGCTGCTTCAATATCTGCAGCTGATTCAAGAGACTGCACAATAGACTGACCGATATGGTTAGCAAGGGATGCAGTCAGTTTAACGAGTCGCTTGGTTCGCCTTAGGTCTCCCAACTCAGCGTCCGAAAATGTATCTGTTGCCCATTGTTCTGCATTGACTGAAAACATCATACCTACCTTCAACTGTTTATTTATAGTTGAGATCGGAAGTATGCAAAAAGGTTCAAAAAATCCTGAGATGAAAATCGCAGGATTTGTGTATGAAAGACAGGGGCATGCCCGGGGTACTTACCGTGACAACGCTAAAGCGTTGACCAAAATTACAAACAGCTTACGCTGTAATTTTGGAATTAGCATTCATCCACGGGTAAACCCGTGGTTTTCTGTATGCACAGAATAAAGTCCATGACGATGGTAACCGTTACCTCAAGCTCCTTGGCTACTTTCTCGATCATTTTACGTTGCGCCGGTTGGCCATCAATCACTACAACCCATTGCCGTTTCTGCTCCGGGTCACGTTG
>NZ_JACJFF010000264.1:0-1889 GCF_014164465.1 Vibrio sp. SG41-7
GCTTTAAGCTAAGTAAGTAAGTGAGTAAGTGAGTTTTAAGTTTAGGCGACGCCAAATAGCAAAACAGCCGCTAAAGAGCGGCTGTTTTTATAATACTTAGCGATTCGGATGATTCAAGATGTGGTCTTCCCAATCGACAACATCGATTTCGTATACCACTTTGTTACGAACACTTTCACCTGCAGCATGCATCTCTGACTTAGAACCCGTAATCAATGGGTGCCACTCAGGAATCGGCTTAGATTCAGATAGAAGACGGTAAGCACAAGTATCTGGTAGCCAATGGAATTCATGAATCTTGTCACGAGTCAGCTTCAAACACTCTTCACCTGAAGTGAAGCGGTTCGGGTAGTCTTTACAAGAACATGTTTTGTCGTTTAACCAGCTGCACGCCACGTTGGTATAGTAAACTTCATCACTATCTTCATCCATTAGTTTATGCAGGCAACACTTACCACAACCGTCACACAGTGATTCCCACTCGTTCTCGGTCATTTGCTCTAGTGTCTTTTCTTGCCAAAATGGATTCGTCATAGGATTACTTCTTACTCTTTTACTGGGGTGCGTGTTATACCGCTAGCCCATAAAAAGTTCAAGGATAATAATTGTTCATTCTTTGATTCAATCAACAGCTGTCACTCTCATCATTTTTTGCTACTATCGCGCACCCTGTTATTTAGTGAGTTTAATTTGATGGAATGTCGCCTAGGTTGTGGAGCTTGTTGTATCGCTCCAAGTATTACATCTGCTATTCCTGGAATGCCTAATGGTAAGCCTGCTGGCGTACGCTGCATTCAATTAAATGAGCAAGATCTATGCAAATTATTTGGTCAACCTTCACGCCCGAAGGTATGTCACCAGTTCAAAGCCTGCCCTATCATCTGTGGTAAAACAGACCAAGAAGCGCTTGATAACCTTATTGAGCTCGAAGCAATAACCTAACAATACTTTTCTTCTTATATATGCCCAAGATTTCACAACTTTGATAGATCTAAACTATCTTATTGATACTGGTAAAGATTAATAAGGATAGTTATGAATAAGTATATCGCAGAAATGTTCGGTACGTTTTGGTTGGTGTTAGGCGGTTGTGGTAGTGCCGTCTTAGCCGCGGCTTTCCCTGATGTGGGAATTGGTCTACTCGGAGTTTCCCTTGCCTTTGGTTTAACCGTACTCACTATGGCTTTCGCTATTGGTCATATATCCGGTTGCCACCTTAACCCTGCTGTCACCATCGGTCTATGGAGTGGTGGTCGCTTTGATGGCAAGGATGTTGCGCCTTATATCATCGCTCAGGTGATTGGCGGCCTTATTGCGGGTGGCGTGTTATACGTTATCGCATCTGGGCAAGCAGGTTTCGACGTAGCCGCCTCTGGTTTTGCTGCTAATGGTTATGGTGAACATTCACCTGGCGGTTATTCATTAACAGCCGCACTCGTGTGTGAAGTCGTCATGACTATGGTGTTCTTATTCGTGATTATGGGTGCAACCGATTCGAAAGCACCTGCTGGGTTCGCACCTATCGCGATTGGTCTTTGTTTAACCCTGATTCACCTTATCAGTATCCCTGTAACCAACACCTCTGTAAACCCCGCTCGAAGTACCGGTGTTGCGGTATTTGTCGGTGATTGGGCTGTTTCACAATTATGGTTATTCTGGGTTGCACCGATTATTGGAGCAGTGATTGGGGCGGCTATATACAACGCCATTCGTGGGAAGGATTAACCCTATTAATTAACATCATCAGACTATCCAAAGCCGCTAAGTGAACTGACCCCCAATAGTTGGACACCAATTATTGGGGGTCTTTTTATGTCCAAATATAGCCGAGAGCTAAAATGTATCATTGCTAAGCAATACTTAGATGGCACGTCATCTCTCTACTTAGC
>NZ_JACJFF010000265.1:0-1859 GCF_014164465.1 Vibrio sp. SG41-7
GTCAAAATGAATCAACATTACAAAATTTGGAGCGATACATCGGGTTCGAACCGATGACCTCAACCTTGGCAAGGTTGCGCTCTACCAACTGAGCTAGTATCGCATTTTCATTCTACTAATTTCTTACCTTATCAAAACGTAAGAGAAAGAGAATGGAGGCGCCTCCCGGAGTCGAACCGAGGTCCACGGATTTGCAATCCGCTGCATAGCCACTCTGCCAAGGCGCCTTTACCAACATAAAAATATATTGAAGTGTTTTAAGAGGACCACTCTTTGTTCAACACTCTACTCAAAGTAGAAACTAGATAGATGGTGCCCCGGGCCGGACTTGAACCGGCACAGCGCGAACGCCGAGGGATTTTAAATCCCTTGTGTCTACCAATTCCACCACCAGGGCAACGCAATCATGCGATGCTGATTACCGAAGAGTAAAACACCATCTCTCTGCGACCTAAGCCGTGAGAACGAGGTGTACTTTAACGGATAGAAAAAATTCGTCAACAGTAAATTTTATCTTTCAATTCAAGTGATTAATTATCGAACTCAAACGAATGAATTTAGTGCAGCTTGTACGGTTCTTATTCGTAGATTTTGAGTTTGAGTTGGAATTAAAAGGCCAAATTCCCATTTTCAGACTCACAAAATACTGTCAATTCCATTGAATTAAGGAAACACGCCTTCGTTTTCATGTGCTTTTCACATTCAAAGGCTAGAGTTTTAAGTAACGACTATTACGAAATGACAACGTGAAGCCACTAAAACGATACCAATATGAACGCTACGCTGTGCTCTGCAACCTCGCCTACCCTAGAGTTTTTAAACAAACTCGTTACGGTTTTGACCCTAATGGACAGCGCATCATAAAGAATCAGTTTGGCAAAACCATGATTCGAGTCTTATGGAGCAGCGACAAAGATGAAGTCGTCGTGGTTATCAAGGGGTCACACAGCGTTTCTGACTGGCTACTCACTTTTGCTCTATGGACAAGAAGCTGTAAAAAGATTGGGCTCAACTATCGTGTACATGCCGGGTTCTACCATCTGATGTTTCAAGAAAGCCAACCAAGCCGTAATGAAGATAAACTGGGACAAACTGTCATTGAACGCTTGGAAACCACTTTAATTCCTCTATTGGAACAAGGCAAAAGAATATCGATTACTGGCCATTCTTCTGGAGGCTCTATTGGTTGTGTATTCGCTGATTACTTAGACCAAAAATACCCAGGTTGTATTAAACGAATCGTCACGTTTGGGCAGCCCGCGGTCGGTGATTGGAGTTTCAAAAAGAACTACCGTTTAAGCAAGAAAACCTACCGTATCTGTTGCGACATCGATATTGTCACCTTCATGCCGCCCGTACCGCTGTTGTATTGGCATGTAGGGAAAGTACTTTGGCTCTATAACGGCAGGATTTACGAAAACACACCGACGTTAATACGCCTCGGGCGATCAATATTCAGTTGGTTAATCCGGCCTTTCTCTTATCACCTAATGAGTAAGTATATCCGTAATAAGGATTTCTTCGATAAGCATTGACATAAGCACTTAGGAAGCTTGTGAAGAAGCCAGAAACGAAAAAACCAGCCACGAGGACTGGTTTGTTCTGAATAGTGGAGGCGCCTCCCGGAGTCGAACCGAGGTCCACGGATTTGCAATCCGCTGCATAGCCACTCTGCCAAGGCGCCTTCAAGTCGTGTTTTAAGAGAACGACTCTGTTGATCACTACCAAACAAGATAACAATCAAATAGATGGTGCCCCGGGCCGGACTTGAACCGGCACAGCGCGAACGCCGAGGGATTTTAAATCCCTTGTGTCTACCAATTCCACCACCAGGGCACGCAATTCTTTATTGCGATGCC
>NZ_JACJFF010000266.1:0-1844 GCF_014164465.1 Vibrio sp. SG41-7
CTAATGGCTTGAAGTGTTTTATTACTGCTTCGTAACTCTGAATGGAATCAGTATCTGATTGGATCAGTATTGGAATTGATAGAGCTCCCGGGACCTTTTGTTTACTTATATATAGTGGGATCCCAATGTCCGAATCTGTAATTCAATTTAATGAATTAGCCCTTAACGATAACATTCTTTCAGCTCTTGATAGCATGGGTTTCGTTTCTCCGACTCCAATCCAAGCAGCAGCTATTCCTCTTCTTCTTGAAGGCCGTGACGCACTAGGTAAAGCACAGACTGGTACTGGTAAAACAGCAGCATTCTCTCTGCCTTTACTTAACAAAATCAACCTGAACCAACACAAACCACAAGCAATCATCATGGCTCCTACTCGTGAGCTAGCGATTCAAGTTGCTGCGGAAATCAAAAACTTAGGTCGTGACATCAACGGTCTTAAAGTTCTTGAAATCTACGGTGGTGCTTCAATTGTTGACCAAATGCGTGCTCTAAGCCGCGGTGCTCACATTGTTGTTGGTACTCCAGGTCGTGTTAAAGACTTACTAACTCGTGACCGTCTACACCTAGATGAAGCACATACATTTGTTCTTGATGAAGCAGATGAAATGCTAAAAATGGGTTTCGTAGATGACGTTACTTGGATTCTTGAGCAAGCTCCAGAAACTGCACAACGCGTACTTTTCTCTGCAACTATGCCTCCAATGGTTAAGACTATTGTTGACCGTTACCTACGTAACCCTGCACGAGTTGACGTTGCTGGTACTAACCACACAGTTGACAAAGTAGCGCAGAATTACTGGGTTGTTAAAGGCGTAGAAAAAGACGAAGCAATGTCTCGTCTTCTTGAAACTGAAGAAACTGACGCGTCAATCGTATTCGTACGTACTCGTCAAGACACTGAGCGTCTAGCTGATTGGCTATCTGCACGTGGCTTCAAAGCTGCTGCATTGCACGGTGATATTCCTCAGTCTCTACGTGAGCGCACTGTTGATCACATCAAACAAGGTGTTATCGATATCCTAGTTGCAACTGACGTTGTAGCACGTGGTCTTGATGTTCCACGTATCACTCACGTATTTAACTACGACATCCCATTCGATGTTGAATCTTACATCCACCGTATTGGTCGTACAGGCCGTGCTGGACGTAAAGGTAAAGCGATCCTACTAGTTCGCACTAACCAAATCCGTATGCTTCGCACAATCGAGCGTGTAACTAAGTCTCAAATGGAAGAAATCCAACTTCCACAACGTGACGAAGTTGCTGCTGCACGTGTTGCTAAGCTTGGTGCTGAGCTTGAAACTGAGAAAGAGAGCAAAGCTCTAGAAAACTTCGCAGGTTTAATCTCTACACTACAAGAATCTCTAGAAGTTGATGCTGCTACTCTAGCTGCAATGCTTCTTAAGCGTCAGCAAGGTAAGAGCCCACTATTCTACGTTGGCGAAGACCCAATGATCGCTGCTATTGAGCGTGATAAGAACCGTCGCAAAGAGCGTCGTGAAGATCGTGACAATGGCCGTGACGGTGGTGGTCGTAACTTCAATACGCAAGATTGGGATACGTACCAACTACAAGTTGGCCGTGAGCAAGGCGTTCAGGTTAAAGACATCGTTGGCGCACTAGCAAACGAACTAGGCCTAACTAAAGGTTCTATCGGTGCTATCAAGCTAGACCAAGGTTCTACTTACGTTCAACTGCCAAAAGCAATGAACTCTGAAACTGCTGGTAAGCTAAGCAAACTTCGCATTCGTCAAAAAGAAGCTGGCGCTGTAGTTGTTGATTTCAACGACTTCCGTGAGCCTCGTCGTGGCGGCGGCGGTCGTGATGGCGGTCGTGGCGGTCGT
>NZ_JACJFF010000267.1:0-1838 GCF_014164465.1 Vibrio sp. SG41-7
ATTAGTGTACTAATCTATTGATGACAATTTGTTGGAGGGATGGCTGAGTGGTCGAAAGCACCGGTCTTGAAAACCGGCAACCGTTAATAGCGGTTCTAGGGTTCAAATCCCTATCCCTCCACCACTATTGAAAAGCCCGCTGAGAAATCAGCGGGCTTTTTTCTTATCTGTTTCAAATCATTATGTATCATCCAAATATTTGCACACTCACTTAATTTACTTGTGGATACTGTCAGAGTTTCCTAAATCATCTCATTAGGCTGTTTGCTAACAAGGTTGATGAAGTTCTTGAATAAGCAAAATAGAGCTGACATCAGCTTACATAGTGCTAAATAAGAGGTAATTTGATGTGCAGAGAAGGTTACTTACTAAGTAACTTTATGGTGTTCATAACCTTCTGTATCAGTTGTTCGTTTAGTCGATTTTTCTTACCTTAAACTCACTCGTTAACACTGAGTCATACTCCTTTCCTATGTACTTGGTATTGAAGATACTTTTGTGATGCTCTGTCTGTTCTGAATATATTCCTACCCATTGCGCAAATGTGTCTGAAAAGTCTCTCAGATTGTATTTGACCGAATGTCTTTTCGTTTCTTGTGGATCATTACTCATTGCTATAAAAGGTACTTCTACTGCCTGCCTTGAAAAGTGTGATCCAGTGCCGTGAATCAAATATGGGGGAGCATTTACAGACGTTAGGCCATGGTCAGAAAAATAAATGATTTTATATGTTTTATCATGCATTGTGAGTAGATCTCTAAGCTTTTCTATAAAAGCAACGCCATAAGCCACTGATTTTGAATAGCATACTAGGTACTTGTTATCTGAGGGTTTTAGTGAAACCTCCCCATCAAATCTCTTACAAAAGTCATAGTGTGACCCCATGGTATGAATGAAAATGACTTTCGGTTTTTTAGTTTCTTCACGAATCGCTTTGATCACTTCTGGTAGGAGAATGTTATCGGGTTCAGCTTTATCATAAGACGTATTCTTATAATATTGGTAATGTGCCCTACTCGCGATTGCGGATACCTGTGTCTCGTATTGCCCGATCTTAGCTTGATTTGATATCCAATAAGTTTTCATTCCAGCATCATTAGCAAGATCTATCACATTTAAGTTTTTATCATGCCTGTTTACATCTAGGCTCTTTGATAATATTCGAGGGACTGAGAAATATGTAACAACGGATGGGGAAATAACACCATTAAATATGGCTGCTCCTTTTATCTTTCCATTCTCTTCGTTATACGATGGGAAGTGATTTTTAATAACAGATTCACCAATATTTACGATGTAAATATCCTTTAATACATTATTTGTATGAACATTCTCCCATTTTGAAGAGATTACTGATTTTCCCCCTTCGAGAAGAGACAGTTCATAATATAAAGAAATAGGTTTAATAACTGTAATTAACCCTAAAAAACTAAACCACACTTCATGATGGATTGTTTTTGAGTATTCTTCATTGAGGTATGTCGTCTTTTTATTATCATGTAAGCTATAAGATTTGGTGATTAATATGCTGGAAAATAATATCAACATAATTAATGAAAATGGCTTACCAACCTTTCCTAAGGTAATGTGAAATGATAAAAAAAGTAGAATGGAAAATATAATAATCTTTACATATTTTATGACGCTAATGCTTTTTATATGTTCAAGAGCTTCACCTCGATTAGACTCTAAAACCGACCCTAAGACACCTAAGCATGGGTATCTACACATATTGAGCAAAAAATGAACGGGCCAATTCTTTCATCCTGTTGATTTCCTCTGTCGTGTAAGTATTTAATACTTCGCACATTTGCAAGAAAACCCAGAGGCCTGCAAGT
>NZ_JACJFF010000268.1:0-1818 GCF_014164465.1 Vibrio sp. SG41-7
TGTGCAGAGCAAGCGGCGCCACATTCTGGACACGAGTAAAGTACTCCACGTTCAGCCCCCACTTGTAGGTGAAGCTCATAAGGAGAATGTTCTGTATTAAGGGATTGGTCGATAAGTTTCCAGGGGGCTTGCAGCCCCAACCCGAGCATAAAAATATCAGAAGAATTCAATGTGGCTGGACCTTGTATTGGAGCCTATTTAGGAGGTGAATATTTTTACCCAAACCCACACAAAACGTCGAAGAGCCTGTTTTTTATGTTCATTCGTATTGTAAGTGAATTTTTCATCTTGTACTGTGTTATTTGAGGTGCGTGTTAAACCATTAGGAAAGATAGTCATATGTTTAAAAATGTTATGAGAAAACCAGCCTTACTTGGGCAAGTTGTTTTTTTTAGTTCCTTACTCGTTGGTTGTGATAACAACCTGTATTTCAATGTTGAGTCTCAGGAATTATTTATATCCGATGGTTTTTCTCAATGGCAAGATCCACTGGTTTGGTTAGATGAAAATATAAATGGCCAGCTCGATGATAATGAGCAAGTTATAACAAAAGTGATGAGTATTCAGTCTGGAAAAGAGGAAGTCTCTACTTACTTACTCCCTGAAAATTATCACGGCGTTATTGCCGCGAAGAACATTCACCTTGAAGGTGCTCTTCCTGTACCTACGGTTATGAGCTCTCTTCCAGAAGAACAATTGCTCATTAGCCCTCTTTCTTCACTTGTTATTAAATTGCATCAAATATGTGGAGAGGAAGAGTTAACGCAGATAAAAACGTTGATTGCGAATGAGTTTTCGGATGGCGACCTTAATGTTTATCAAGACTTAGAAAGCTTAGAAGGATTTAAAGGAAGAGTCTTGTCGGTATTAAGTGGTGAGCTACTTAATGATACGGAGACTTTTCTTAATGAAATGGAACAAAATACCTGCCAGTCGATTCCTAGCATTTTATCTGAAGCCTTGACTCATCTTTCAGCTGGCAATAGCGATATACTCGTTGTCGAACAGGGACAATATTTTCCCATAGAAGCAATAGATAGCGATCAAGATGACGCACTCAATTATTTTGATGTCGCCCCATATAATGCCAGTCTTAAAGCTGATGTTGACGGTGATAACATTGCCGATGAACTGGAAGAATCTCTGGGTCTTGACACTTCCATTGATGATAGATATTCGCTCTTCGAAAAAATAGAACTTACGACTGATAGTGATTCTGATGGTTTGCCGGACCTTTATGAGCTTGCTTTTGGTTGGCTCCCTACAGATCCGAATAGCCCTGAGTTTGGTGCTTTGGGAGATGATGACTCTGACGGGTTAACCAACATTGACGAGTTGACATTAAAAACCTCACCTCTGCTTAAAGACTCTGATAGTGATCTCATCTCTGACCGAATCGAACTTCTATTAGATTGGGATCCACTCCAAGCTAATACTGGCAGCAAAGCTTTCTTTGATGATTTTGACGGTGATGGTTTATCGAATATAGAAGAGCAAACGTTAGGCACAGCACTGGATAATGCCGATAGTGATGGCGATGGAATAAGTGATTACATTGAAGCTTTAACTCAAAGCCAAGTGGATGAGGATGAAAAAGTCAATTGGAGTCCACTTATAGATAATAGTGGTATTTATGCGAAGCTTAGTGACTTTGATGGTGATGGTTTAACCAACGGTCAAGAGGTTGCTCTCAATACGTCGCTTGTAGATGTTGATACTGATAGCGATGGTATTAATGATTATCATGAGGTGGTTTACAGTTGGGATCCTCTCAATGCTCAAGTGCCAGAATCGAGTGACTTTGACTCAGACGGCATA
>NZ_JACJFF010000269.1:0-1812 GCF_014164465.1 Vibrio sp. SG41-7
TAATAAATTGAGAAAAGCGACTGGTATCGCTGCCGACGATTCCCCAAACCAAGCGCCATAAAATCAGACTGAACAGTACGAGGCCTAAGTAAACATGAGGGCCTTGTCCGTTAAACCCTGACGCAGCAAGACCAATAAAGAGTGCGGCTTGAAGCCAGTGATAAAGTCGAGTTGGTAGATCCCAGATTTTCATAATGCTTTTCCTGTTTGCGAATTTGCTTGGCGGGGATAATTTACATAACAA
This sequence comes from Vibrio sp. SG41-7, assembly GCF_014164465.1. Lineage (NCBI taxonomy): Bacteria > Pseudomonadati > Pseudomonadota > Gammaproteobacteria > Vibrionales > Vibrionaceae > Vibrio > Vibrio sp. SG41-7. Next base: position 245 of record NZ_JACJFF010000269.1, read on the forward strand.
TAGTTGCATGAGCAACTATTGTTGTGTAAATTAAATGCATCTCATCGATTACGGCTGAACTATCAAGCCGTAATTTACTAAGAAACCAATCAGTAATTAACGAACAAATCACTCAGTCAATTAACCACTCAATCAATTAATCACTAGGAATGACACTATGAAAAAATTCACTATCGCTTTAATCATCGCACTGCCTACGATTGCTCTACCTATGATCTCTGCAGCCGCAGTGGATGTTGTAAATAATCGTCAACAGGCTTTTAGCTCTATTGAAGAGGTCAGCAAACAAGTCGATTCAGAATTGAATAACAGTGACGTGGATTGGCTGAAAGTGGGTGAGCTAAGTGACATGTTGGTGGAACATGGAACCGTATTGAATGCGAGTTTTGCTGAAGGTGATACTGGAGGTAAGGCAAAAAAGGAGATTTGGAGCAAGCCTGAGAAATTTAACCAACTGATGTTACAGATGAACCAAGGCTTTGCAGAGCTTTATCAAGCGAGTGTTGAGCAAGACTTGTCGAGCGCAGAACAAGGGTTAGATTCTGTGAACAAGACTTGTAAAGGATGTCACCGTACTTACCGCTCTCGTTGGTAACGATTCTAACAACGAGCTTTGAATACAGGTGGTAAAGTCGAATCCTTACCACCATAGTTCTAGCGCGCTGCCTTCTTTTCTTTGTGCAATCAATTCGAATGCACTAGGGGCAGGAAAGCACGTGAGTGAATTAGTCGCGAACAGTGACTTTAGTAATCACGATGTCTTCACACGGCACATCTTCATGTCCCCAGCGAGTGGTGGTTGGTGCAAGCGCAATCTTGTTTACCACATCCATACCTGCTGATACCTTGCCAAACACAGCGTAGCCCCAACCTGAGTTGCTGGTTGCTGTATGATCAAGGAAATCATTGTCGTCAAGGTTGATAAAGAACTGCGCCGTTGCTGAATGGGGTGCGTCAGTGCGAGCCATTGCGAGAGATCCAATCACGTTCTTTAAGCCGCGGTTAGCTTCATTCACAATAGGTGCACGAGTTGGCTTTTCTGTCATGTCGATAGTGTGTCCACCACCTTGAATCATGAAACCTTCAATAACACGGTGAAATGTTGTGCCTTCGTAGAAGCCATCTTGGCAGTATTTAAGGAAGTTTTTCGACGTTACCGGCGCTTTTTCAAGGTTCAGTTCAATTTCAATGTCGCCAAAGTTTGTGGTCAGAATGATCATAAAGGTCCCAATATTTGAGTGCTAATATTTTGAATGCTACAGCACAGTGGATAGCTTAATTGAGTGCAGTATATGAAAAATTGTGGAGGATGCCAGTTAACAATACTTCCCAAGCGGATTTACGGGAATGGTGAGCGGCTAGGGAGACTTCATATATAAGAAAGCCAGCGATGAAATCACTGGCTTTGAGATGAAAAACGGACTTAGAGCGTTAGCAGGTAGTTAATACCAATTCCATTAATTAACTTACCAATCGAGTCCAATCTCTAAAGCAGAGGGATTGGACTCTGCGTTTATCTTCACAAAAACTGTTCCAAGCATTGCATACTGAGTTCACTATATCGTTAT
>NZ_JACJFF010000026.1:0-53674 GCF_014164465.1 Vibrio sp. SG41-7
TTACATCAGGGCCATGAACACAATAATAATGTGCTCAATAAATAGGCCGAATATATGAAGGCAATGACTCTATTACCAAACGTGTAAAATTACTTGCAAACTGGGTGGGTCCATATATGACGGGGTTGGGTTGTGGAGACTGTATCGCTGCTTTGGCAAGGTTAGATCGAGTAAATAATTACTCAGATTCAAACAATAGTTTTCAATCGTCATTCCAGAACCGAGTAGAACGAGGTATCAGGAATCTAGTTTTTTGAGGAAGGAGTTTGTTTCGTTCTTATCTACCACTGTAAGGAATGAAGAGTGGACCATAAGTCGGTGAGGGAATTAACCGTCATCCCAGAACTGAGCAGAATGAGATATCAGGAATCTAGTTTTTCGAGGAAGTGATTTCTTTAGTTTTTGTTTACCACGGTCAGAAATGAAGAGCTATCTGTAAGTCGGTTAGGGGAATTAACCGTCATCCCAGAATCGAGTAGAACGAGATATCAGGGATCTGCTTTGGTTTTTATGTGCAAGGCGACACTTATAAATGAGCGAGGATACGAAACTTTAGCGAATGATGACCTATTAATTGAAGCCTGATCACACTTTTCTTTGTTGTTGAAAAGAATACGAAAAAAATCGCATTTTTTATTAAAGCTTCTAATTAAGGGGCCGTTAAAGGGATTGAGAGAAATGATATGTACCAATGTAAGGTGAGAGAGACACTGGTGCATAAACAAATTGACATGTATTTGTGTGAGGTGAGAGTCACATAAGTGCATTAAAAAATGCCTAAAGGAGATCAACTATGGCGATTAATGTAAACACTAATGTGTCTGCAATGACGGCTCAGCGCTACCTGAATAGCGCGGCTGAAGGTACTCAAAAATCAATGGAGCGTTTGTCTTCTGGCTATAAAATCAATAGCGCAAAAGATGATGCTGCAGGCTTACAAATCTCTAACCGCTTAACGTCGCAAAGCCGTGGCCTAGATATGGCTGTGAAAAACGCGAATGATGGTATCTCTATTGCACAGACAGCGGAAGGTGCAATGAATGAGTCAACCAACATTCTGCAACGTATGCGTGACCTTTCTCTTCAATCTTCAAATGGTTCAAACAGCAAATCTGAACGTGTTGCGATCCAAGAAGAAGTCTCTGCTCTGAACAAAGAACTTAACCGTATTGCTGAAACAACTTCTTTTGGTGGTAACAGGCTTCTTAACGGAACTTACGGTAGTCAATCTTTCCAAATCGGTGCAGATTCTGGTGAGGCGGTAATGCTTTCTATGGGGAACATGCGCACCGATACTCAAGAAATGGGCGGTAAGAGCTACGGCGTAGAAGAAGGCAAAGATGCTTCTTGGCGTGTAGGTGCTGGTGCTGATCTAACGATTAAGTACAACGATAAGTTTGGTGAAGCTCAAGAGTTGTCTATTTCTGCGAAAGAAGGCAACGATATCGAAGAGCTAGCAACTTACATCAATGGTCAAAGCCAAGACGTTAAAGCGTCTGTGGGTGAAGGCGGTAAACTGCAACTTTTCGCTTCAAGCCAAAAAGTTGAAGGTGATGTTGAATTCGGCGGTAGCCTTGCGGGCGAACTAGGTATCGGTGCTGGTAAAGACGTTACCGTTAACGATATTGACGTAACTTCTGTTGCAGGTGCAAACGAAGCAGTATCTATCATTGACGGTGCTCTAAAATCTGTTGATAGCCAACGTGCTTCTCTAGGTGCTTTCCAAAACCGTTTTGACCACGCAATCAGTAACTTAGACAACATCAACGAAAACGTTAATGCGTCTAAGAGCCGTATCAAAGATACCGATTACGCGAAAGAAACAACAGCTATGACTAAGTCTCAAATCCTACAACAGGCGAGTACTTCTATCCTAGCTCAAGCAAAACAGTCACCATCAGCAGCTCTAAGCTTATTGGGCTAAACTTACCTCGGTAAGTAGCGGTAAACTCTACTCTGGGTAGAGTTTTACTGTTTGGCTCATAAAGGAGGGAGGGAGAGTGTTATGGAAATATCATCCAACGCATCGAACATCCAGCCTTATGGCTCACCTAATGGCATTAAAATTGCAAGCGATGAAGGTAGTAGTGCGTCGAGTATTTCGCGACTAAAAGAAGCAACATCTTATGACAAGGTAGAGAAATCGAAAGAGGAAGCTACCGAAGCGGCGATTCAATTAGCTCAACATAGACAAGAGTTAAATGATGAAGAGCGAGTCAAAATGGTAGAGAAGGTAAACGAGTTTATCTCCTCTCTCAATAAAGGTGTGGCGTTTAAGGTCGATGAAGAATCTGGGAGAGATGTGGTTACCATTTATGAAACCACAACCGGTGATATTATTCGCCAGATCCCTGATGAAGAAATGCTTGAAATTCTAAGACGCCTAGCAGCCCAAAACTCGAATAGTCGATTATTTGAGGTGAAGGTTTAAGTCGTATTATTGAGGTGATTTAATGAGTTTTGGCCCAATGGGGATTTCGTCTGGCATGGATATCAATTCCATGGTCAGCAAAATTGTTGATTCGGAGCGTGTACCTAAACAGCAACGAATCGACAATGAACGAACGCGAATCGATACCAGCATTAGTGCCTATGGAAGACTCAGAGAATCCCTTGATTCGATGAAAAACCTGATGACAAACTTTCGTCAGGAAAAAGCTTTTGCTGTGCGAACAGTCGAAAGTACCGATGAAGGTCTCGTCTCTGCAACCGCGACTACCGAAGCGATCGCTGGCAAATATGCCATCGATGTGTTGCAGCTTGCCCAAAGCCATAAAGTGGCTTCTGATGTACTGTCAGAGGACATGAAATTTGGCCCAGGTAAGCTGCAGGTTTCGCTTGGTGATGACAGCTTTGATGTGCAAGTTGGCGACAGATCGCGACTTATCGACGTTGTTCGTGGTATCAACGGTGCAGATAGCAACCCAGGCGTTCGTGCATCTATTATCAACGATGTCGAAGGTCCAAGACTTGTTATTGCCTCGAACCAGTCTGGTTCAGATCAGCAAATCAGCATTAATGTTGAGTCAGATGCTGCTAATCCCTTAAAAAAACTCGAATACAAAACGCTTGAAGAACGTGTTAAAGCGCTAGAGAAAGCGCGCGTTGCTGCTCAAGATATTCTAGCTCTAACCCCCGCAGGAAAAGCCGTCGAACTCATCGATGAAGTGATCGCTAGCGATGACCCAAATGTGAATGAAACACTCGATAAAGACGGAAATGTTATCCCAGCAACCCAAACCGATTCTGCCTCAGATGTTGACGGAGACTCTCAAAGTCTTAGCTACGGCGAGCAAGCTGCAGCAGATGGTCAAGCTGCCCTAGACGCAGCTAAAGCGTCAAAGTCTGTGATGCCCGAAGACAATATCCCAGGTTGGACTGAGACAGCCTCAGGAACTCTTTTAGATTCTTACTACACACCAGAACTTGAGCTTGATGAAAAAGCGATAGAGAAGGCGCCTGACGTGCCGGGGTGGTCAAATGCTGCCTCGGGTACTCTGACCGATTCCTACGTGACACCGAAAGAAGCTCAGCAAAAGCTGGAAGCTGAACAAGCGCGAATCGAAGATAAAATTTCACAAGAAAAAGCCGATTTGGCTGAGAAAGTTCAAAAAGGCGAATTGACCGCGGAACAAGCCAAAAAAATTGAGCGTGCGAAATTAGAACCCGAAGAGCGTGAGCTTTTAGAGAAAGTCGATAAAGTGCAAGCTGACCTCGCACAGGCACAACAATCTTTTGATACCTATAGCGGTATGACTGAAGTTCAGGCTGGCCAAGATTCTATGGTCGTCCTAGATGGTGTTGCTCAACTCTCTAGTAATAACAATGTGATTGAAGATGCCGTTGAAGGTATTGATATTACGGTGAAGGGAAAAACGCCAAAAGATAAGCCACCGGCAGAAATTGGTGTGGAGTACGACCGCAATAGTGTACGTCAAGACATTGAAGCCTTCGTTAACTCTTACAATCAGTTTTACCAGGTGTCTAAGAGCTTGGCCGGTGTTGATCCAACGACCGGTCAAAAAGGGCCGCTTTCTGGAGACAGTACGGTTCGTAACGCCGATTCTCGATTGAAAGGGGTATTTTCATCAAGTATCGAAGGTGCGCCTGACAACCTCAAGTCTTTGACTGAATTTGGTATCACGACCACAAGGCAAGGTTCGCTAGAAATCAACTACGACATGCTTGACCGTCAACTCAACAATAACTTTGATAAGTTAGGTGAGTTCTTTGGCGGTAACAACGGTTTCGCCAAAAAAGTGGAAGATGCGATTCAAGGTATCACAGGTATCACGGGCTCAATTCGTACTCGAGAAAAGAGCTTAGTCGAGCAAAACTACCGTTTGGTTGATGACCAGAGCGCCCTTGATCGCCGTATGGATAGCCTTGAGAACCGTACACACTCTAAGTTCACGGCTATGCAAGATGCGACCAGTAAGATGCAATCTCAGCTGGGCAGTATGATGAATGCGTTGGGCTAGTAGATGAATAGCCAGCTACAAGAGCTTTGTGAACTCGATCAATTAATTATCTCTAAACTTGAATTTAGTGAAATTAATGCTGAAGAAATAACGCAGCTTGTCGATAACAGAGAACAGTTATTGCAAAACGTGCTTCAAATAATCGACTCACATCCCGACGTTAAGCAAAGTTCTGAATGGTTCGAAGCCATTACCAGAACCAGAAAATTAGTCGAATTGATGCAGTCTGAGACGAGTCGAGTAGGTAAGACCTTACACAAATACCGTCACGGCGCTAAATCAGTTCAACAATACAAAAAGTTTTTATAGAAGAGGTTTACTATGCGCGGTTCTTTACAGGCATATAAAAAGGTATCAGTGGATAGTCAGCTAACGGCTGCCTCACCGCATAAGATTGTACAAATGCTAATGGCTGGTGCTATAGAGCGTTTGATTCAAGGCAAAGCGGCAATGCAAGCAGGCAACATCCCGGTGAAAGGTGAGCGACTTGGTAAGGCTCTAGATATCATTATTAGCCTACGTAGTTGCCTATCTATGGACGATGGCGGCGATATTGCAAAAAACCTAGATCAACTTTATGAGTTCATGATCACGCAAATTTCTGCGGCAAATCACAAAAATGACCCACAACCTATTGATGATGTTATCGATATTATTCGTGAAATTAAGAGCGCTTGGGACCAAATTCCGAACGAATATCACAACTTGACGTCCGCTGACGTAGGTATTTAAAGAAAAATTGCAGTTTTAACCAATCTCATATCCCTTAATTGGTTGGTTGCCTTATTTTTTTAATCAAATAAAATAGAAGCCATTAGATAGCCTAATGGCTTTTTTCGTTGCTGATTTCCTAAATTTGTCCACGTAGACCATAATCATTGATACTTTTCACTGTTTTATAGACTACGTCGCTCACCGTTTTTCCGCATCGCACCAAAATAAAGGCAATAATTCCTACTTATGCAAGGTTTGGCAAAACTGCTTGTCGTCGACGATAACGCTCAAGATCGTCACAATTTAAGCACAATATTAGAGTTTGTAGGAGAGAGCTGCGAAGTAATCAGCTCTGAACAAGCACGTAAAGTTGACTGGTCACTACAGTGGGCCGGCTGCATTATTGGTACCATTAAAGGTAAAGGCTTCAATGCATTACTGAATGAGAAGCTTGTTCACGCCAATCACATCCCTTTACTGGTGATTGGCAAAAACAATCACCCGGTTGACGAGTTGACTAACTATGTTGGTGAGCTTGAACTTCCTCTTAACTACCCGCAATTAAGTGATGCATTAAGACACTGTAAAGACTTCTTAGGCCGCAAAGGTGTTCAAGTTGTGTCTTCAGCACGTAAGAACACACTGTTTCGCAGCCTAGTAGGCCAAAGTGCTGGCATTCAAGAAGTACGTCATTTAATTGAACAAGTTTCTTCTACGGAAGCAAACGTGCTGATTCTTGGTGAGTCAGGCACAGGCAAAGAAGTCGTAGCGCGTAACATTCATTACCACTCTAAGCGCCGTTCTGGGCCTTTTGTGCCTGTGAATTGTGGTGCTATTCCACCAGACTTACTCGAAAGTGAGTTGTTTGGTCATGAGAAGGGCGCATTTACTGGTGCGATTACCGCACGAAAAGGTCGCTTTGAATTGGCTGAAGGTGGCACACTGTTTCTTGATGAAATTGGCGATATGCCAATGGCAATGCAAGTTAAGTTGTTGCGTGTACTGCAAGAGCGCTGTTTTGAACGCGTAGGTGGCAACAGCACCATAAAAGCTGACGTTCGTGTGATTGCAGCAACACACCGCAATCTTGAAGACATGATCGACGATGACTCGTTCCGTGAAGATCTTTATTACCGCTTGAATGTATTCCCGATTGAAATGCCGGCGCTTCAAGATCGTAAAGAAGATATTCCACTGTTGCTTCAAGAACTAATGACTCGAATGGAAGCGGAAGGCAGTATGCCTATCTGCTTCACGGCTCGTGCTATCAATTCTTTGATGGAGCACTACTGGCCAGGTAACGTTCGTGAGCTAGCGAACCTCGTTGAGCGAATGGTTATCCTGTATCCGAATAGCTTGGTTGATGTGAATCATCTACCCACTAAATATAGATACAGTGACATCCCAGAGTTCCAGCCTGAATTTAATCGCTTTGTGTCGGAAGAAGAGCAAGAACGTGATGCACTTTCTGATTTGTTCTCAGAAGATTTCAGCTTTGATCAGCAAGATGATCTTGCCGATAACGCCAATGCGCCTCAAGAGTTACCACCAGAAGGTGTTAATTTGAAAGAGCTGTTGGCGGATATGGAAGTGAACATGATTAACCAAGCTTTGGAAGCGCAGGGTGGAATTGTTGCCCGTGCTGCAGACATGCTTGGAATGCGCAGAACCACTCTGGTTGAAAAAATGCGTAAGTATAATCTACAGCGATAGAGCTCAAATTCGTGTTCAGCGATATCAAATTAAGACGGGTGTTGAGTTAAAGCATCGTTTTGGTTGAGAGAATAGAGAGGGCATAGTCGAGTTGTTGCTTGCTTAACTATGTGATAAATATAGCAAATAGCCTGACGCGTGTTTTACGTGTCAGGCTGTTTTAGTATTTGAGGCAAATTTTTGACATGCACGGATCTAACGAATCAGAAAATCAGTCACACCTAGATTCAGTTGAACAGCAGGTTGAGCGCTATAAGCAAGTGCTTGATGTGATGCCAGCAGGTGTCATCTTGTTAGATACTCATGGTGAAGTAAGGGAAGCGAACCCAGAAGCGCACCGAATTTTAGGTGTGGAACTGGTGGGCGAGAAGTGGTTTTCGGTGATTCAAAGTGCCTTTGACCCTAAAGACGATGATGGACATGAGATCTCACTGAAAAATGGGCGTAAGGTACGTTTGGCTATTTCAGCTTCTACCACGGGTCAACTTATCTTGATTACCGACCTGACAGAAACTCGTCTTCTACAGTCTCGCGTGAGTGATCTTCAGCGCTTGTCGTCGTTAGGCAGAATGGTGGCCTCGTTGGCACATCAGGTTCGTACGCCACTCTCTAGTGCGATGCTGTATGCATCCAACCTTGCCGCGCCGAACCTGCCGCCAGCAACAAAAACGCGCTTTCAATCTAAGCTTATGGATAGGCTCCATGACTTAGAGAAGCAAGTGAATGACATGCTGTTGTTTGCCAAAGGTGGCGACAACAAGGTTGTGAAGCCATTTACCGTCGCTGAACTGATCACTGAATTTCACCCAATGGTGGAAGCGGCATTAAAATCGAACCAGATTGATTATTGCCAGGAAGTTGAGGGTGAAGAGACTCAGATGTTTGGCAATGCTAATGCTATAGCTTCTGCTCTGAGCAACCTAGTTTTGAACGCAGTGCAAATTGCGGGTAAAGAATCGCAGATTGATGTTTTTTTTAGGCCCGTAAACGGTGAACTTAAGATATCAGTGCAAGACAGTGGCCCCGGCGTACCGAAAGAGCTTCAAGGTAAAATTATGGAACCCTTCTTTACCACTCGTTCGCAAGGTACAGGTCTAGGTTTAGCCGTTGTACAAATGGTCTGTCGAGCACATGAAGGTCGACTGGAATTGATATCAGAAGAAGGGGACGGCGCGTGCTTTACTATGTGTCTACCGCTGGAAAGAAGCGCTTCTTCTGAAGACTAATAAGTTTTAACTGAATTTACACTGGAGAATCCTATGGCTCAAAGTAAAGTGTTAATCGTCGAAGATGATGAAGGTCTACGCGAAGCCCTTGTCGACACTCTCGCGCTTGCTGGCTATGAATGGCTGGAAGCGGATTGTGCGGAAGATGCTCTGGTAAAATTGAAATCGAACTCAGTTGATATTGTTGTCTCTGATGTGCAGATGGCAGGTATGGGTGGCTTAGCACTGTTAAGAAATATCAAGCAGCATTGGCCAAATCTACCAGTATTGTTGATGACAGCGTATGCCAACATTGAAGACGCCGTTGCCGCAATGAAAGAGGGCGCTATAGACTATATGGCAAAGCCATTTGCGCCTGAAGTGCTGCTTAATATGGTGAGCCGTTACGCTCCCGTAAAATCGGATGATAATGGCGATGCCATCGTTGCCGATGAGAAAAGCATCAAACTAATGATGTTGGCTGATAAGGTGGCTAAAACCGATGCTAACGTCATGGTGTTGGGGCCAAGTGGTTCTGGTAAAGAGGTCATGTCTCGCTATATTCACAACGCTTCGAGCCGTAAAGACGGTCCGTTTGTTGCGATTAACTGCGCCGCGATTCCAGATAACATGTTGGAAGCAACACTGTTTGGCTACGATAAAGGCGCGTTTACTGGTGCTATTCAAGCTTGTCCTGGTAAATTTGAGCAAGCTCAAGGCGGTACTATTTTGTTGGATGAGATCAGTGAAATGGATCTTAGCCTACAAGCGAAACTACTGCGCGTGTTGCAAGAGCGCGAAGTTGAACGTCTTGGTAGCCGTAAGAGTATCAAGCTGGATGTTCGTGTTCTGGCAACCAGTAACCGCGACCTAAAGCAGTATGTTTCTGAAGGGAATTTCCGTGAAGATTTATACTACCGCCTGAATGTATTTCCAATTACTTGGCCAGCACTGTGTGAACGTAAAGGCGATATTGAGCCGCTTGCGAAGCACTTGGTTGAGCGCCATTGCACCAAACTTGGTATGCCCGTTCCTGTTCTGTCCGAGCAAGCCCTCAGTAAGCTCGTCAATTATCCGTGGCCGGGTAATGTGCGTGAACTGGATAATGTCGTGCAGCGCGCTCTAATTCTGAGTGAGCAAGAAAATATTTCAGGTGAGCACATCTTGCTTGAAGGTGTCGATTGGCAAGACGCAAGTGGCCTACAGCAAATTGTTGAAGGCAACAGTGTTGTAGCGCCAGATATCAAGCCGATTGCTGAAGCGAACCCTATTGGTAAAGTCTCGGCTGCCAGCGAAGGGCTTGGAAATGAGCTTCGAGATCAAGAGTATGCGATTATTCTTGAGACGCTGATCGCTTGTAATGGCCGACGCAAAGAAATGGCAGAAAAGTTGGGCATTAGCCCTCGCACATTGCGTTATAAGTTGGCGAAAATGCGCGATGCTGGAATAGATATCCCAAACTGAGGATAGATTAGTAGTGTCAGCTTTCTGACTAGTGTAATACGATGTCTAGTCAATTTAATGTGTGGCACGCTAATTGCTCTGTCAATAATACAGCTAAATAGATGGTCATAATTTTGACTCCTGAGGTAGTAGATGAGAATAGATGGTTTACAAGGCGAAATGCAGGCAATGATGGTTGAAGCTGCTAGCGCGCGTCCTGCTGCAACGGGGCAAGCGGTCGGTGCAGATTTTGGCAATATGCTGACGCAGGCCATTAATAACGTGAACTCATTACAAAAGACCTCAGGTGATCTTCAAGCTCGTTTTGATAGTGGTGACCAAAGCGTGTCTCTATCGGACGTGATGATTGCTCGTAATAAATCTAGTGTGGCTTTTGAGGCGACGATCCAAATTAGAAATAGATTGGTCGAATCGTACAAAGAGCTGATGAATATGCCGGTATAAGTTGGGTAATTAAATAGTGGCAGATAATAGTCAAACAACAGATTTAACCGTAAGCGACAGCAATGACCATGCACTCATTGCAGGTTCGGAGCTTGACGGAGAAGGGCAAAATCCCGATCTAGGTGAACGCAGTTCCTCTAAGTTCGATATGGCCGTTGGTGATCTCGATTTACTTCGTCAGGTCGTCTTAGTCCTATCTATTTCTATCTGTGTAGCGCTGATTGTGATGCTGTTTTTCTGGGTGAAAGAGCCAGAAATGCGTCCATTAGGGGCTTATGAAACAGAAGAGTTGATTCCCGTACTTGATTACTTGGATCTACAAAAGATCGAATACACTCTTGAAGGTAACACTATCTCGGTACCGGCTAGTGAGTACAACTCATTAAAGCTTAATATGGTACGAGCGGGTTTGAATCAAGAGCGAAACGCAGGTGATGACATCCTCATGCAAGACATGGGTTTTGGTGTATCACAACGTGTCGAGCAAGAGCGCCTTAAATTAAGTCGTGAAAGACAGCTTGCGAAAGCCATTGAGCAGATGAAACAGGTACGTAAGGCTCAGGTTTTATTGGCCTTGCCAAAGCAGAGTGTCTTTGTTCGTCACAATCAAGAAGCCTCAGCTTCCGTATTCCTGACTCTGAAAACGGGCACTAACCTCAAGCAGCAAGAAGTTGATTCTGTTGTCGACATGGTGGCAAGTGCCGTTCCGGGAATGAAAACCTCGCGTATCACGGTGACCGACCAGCATGGCCGACTGTTGAACTCAGGTTCTCAAGACCCGATGTCAGCTGCGCGTCGTAAAGAACATGAGTTAGAGCGTAATCAAGAGCAAGCACTGCGTGAAAAAATTGACTCTATCCTAATTCCTATTCTTGGGTTTGGTAACTATACCGCTCAGGTTGATATTCAACTCGATTTTAGTGCTGTGGAGCAAACAAGAAAACGGTTTGACCCGAATACGCCAGCGACTCGAAGTGAATACACGTTAGAAGATTATAACAACGGCAACACTGTGGCGGGTATTCCTGGCGCTTTGAGTAACCAGCCCCCTGCAGATGCTTCAATTCCCCAAGATGTCGCTCAGATGAAAGACGGTTCGATGACGGGGCAAGGCTCGGTTCACAAAGAGGCGACCCGAAACTTTGAGCTAGACACAACCATCAGCCATGAACGTAAACAGAGTGGCACGGTTAACCGACAGACGGTATCGGTAGCGATCAAAGACCGTCAATCACTGAACCCTGATACGGGCGAAGTGGTTCATACGCCAATCCCTGCCAGCGAAATTAATGCGATTCGTCAGGTACTGATTGGTACTGTCGGCTTTGATGAAAATCGTGGCGATTTACTCAATGTGTTAAGCATGCAGTTCGCACCACAAGTGACGGATGTTGTCGCTGATGTGCCAATTTGGGAGCATCCAAACTTCAATGATTGGGTACGTTGGTTTGCGAGCGCGTTGGTTATTATCGTCGTGGTATTGGTACTTGTTCGCCCTGCAATGAAGAAACTGCTTAACCCAGCAGCTGACGATGATGATCAAATGTACGGCCCTGATGGCATGCCAATTGGCGCCGACGGCGAAACCAGCTTAATTGGTGGTGATATTGAAGGTGGCGAGCTGTTTGAATTTGGTTCAAGCATCGACTTACCTAACCTTCATAAAGACGAAGACGTGCTGAAAGCAGTACGTGCACTTGTAGCGAATGAACCAGAGCTAGCAGCTCAAGTAGTTAAGAATTGGATGGTAGATGGCTAACGAAATAGTTCCACAACAAACGGAAGGCGGTGAAGTGCTTGATGTCTCTAGCGTGGATATCGATTCTATCTCAGGCGACGAACGCGCTGCGATCTTGTTGCTAAGTTTAAATGAAGAAGATGCTGCTGGTATTATTCGTCACCTAGAGCCAAAACAGGTTCAGCGTGTGGGTAGTGCAATGGCGCGAGCGACTGATCTATCCCAAGAAAAAGTGGGAGCGGTTCACCGTGCTTTCTTAGATGATATTCAGAAGTACACCAACATTGGTATGGGCAGTGAAGACTTCATGCGTAATGCACTGGTTGCTGCCTTGGGTGAAGACAAGGCGAATAACCTTGTTGACCAAATCCTTCTTGGTACTGGCTCGAAAGGTTTGGACTCACTTAAGTGGATGGATCCTCGTCAGGTGGCGAGTATCATCATCAACGAGCACCCTCAGATTCAAACCATTGTATTGTCGTACCTCGATTCTGATCAGTCGGCTGAGATTTTGTCTCAATTCCCAGAAAGAGTTCGTCTGGATCTGATGATGCGTATCGCTAACCTTGAAGAAGTTCAACCTTCGGCTCTTGCTGAATTGAATGAAATCATGGAGAAACAGTTTGCGGGTCAAGCGGGTGCTCAAGCTGCCAAAATTGGTGGCCTGAAAGCTGCGGCTGAGATCATGAACTACATGGACAATAATGTGGAAGGCGTCTTGATGGATCAAATCCGTGATCAAGATGAAGATATGGCAACGCAGATTCAAGATCTTATGTTTGTCTTTGAAAACCTTATTGAAGTTGATGACCAAGGTGTTCAACGACTGCTGCGTGATGTTCCACAAGACGTTCTACAGAAAGCGCTTAAAGGTGCTGATGACGGTCTACGTGAGAAGATCTTCAAGAACATGTCTAAACGTGCTGCCGATATGATGAGAGACGACATTGAGGCGATGCCGCCAGTAAAAGTCTCCGACGTGGAAGCGGCTCAAAAAGAGATATTAGGTATTGCGAGGAAGATGGCAGACAGTGGCGAGATTATGCTGTCTGGTGGCGCCGACGAGTTCCTTTAATACAGAAACCTCAAGAGCCCCACACTGTTGGGGCTTTTCTTTATCCAATCTCGAACCCAAGATTAACTCCGTTCAACGGCTTGAATTTACAATGCAGCTGGACGCATTCATAGATAGGTACTGATATGTCAGGTGATAGAAAACGCGGCTTCCTTCGCCCTGAAGAAGATAATACGGTTGCCCAACCTCAGAAATGGGGGTTGCCTGACTACACCTCTGATGTGAATAAACAAGCCAAAGAAACGGCCTTTAATTACGATCCTAGTTGGATGCCGACGGTTGAAGAAGCCATTGAAGACGAAGAGCTTGTTCTGACTGAAGAGCAAATCGAACTGATTAGGCAAGGTGCTTATCAGGAAGGGCTTCATCAAGGCCAAGAAGCTGGCTTTAAACAGGGTTACGAAAAAGGGAAAGAAGAAGGGTTTGCTGCAGGCCACGAAGAAGGCAACCAAGCCGGCAAGCTTGAAGGCGTGACTGCTGGTCAAGAGTACATTCAGCAGCAAGTTGCCATCTTTATGGGGCTAGCCAACCAGTTTGCTCAACCTTTAGAGCTGATGAACGCTCAGGTAGAGAAGCAATTGGTGGACATGGTACTGACCATGGTCAAAGAAGTGGTTCATGTTGAAGTGCAAACCAACCCACAAATCATATTAGATACCGTCAAAGAGTCGGTCGAGTCGTTACCGATCTCAGGTCATGCGATCACATTGAAGCTTAATCCCGAAGACGTCGCGATTATTCGTTCTGCGTATGGCGAAACTGAATTGGATTGCCGCAATTGGACGTTAGTTGCAGAGCCCGCACTCAACCGTGGGGACGTACAAATCGAAGCGGGTGAGTCGAGCGTTAACTACCGCATGGAAGACCGTGTGAAAAACGTCATTCAAAACTTCTGTGGCGCAAACCGTCATCAGGGTCATGAGTAATGCTTGAATTAGCAAATCGTCTTAGCCAATACAAAGTCGAAGGGCTAAAATCGCGACCAATAGCCTCTGGTAAGTTAGTACGCGTTGTTGGCTTAACGCTTGAAGCGACCGGTTGTAAAGCACCCATCGGCAGCCTGTGTTTAGTAGAAACCATGTCTGGTCAGATGGAGGCCGAAGTCGTCGGTTTCTCTGGCGATAACTTATTTTTGATGCCGAGTGAACAAATCACTGGGATATTACCTGGCGCTCGTGTGACCCCCGTGACCACTGAAAGCGGTATCCCTGTCGGAATGGAATTACTTGGCCGAGTGATCGACGGGGTGGGTAATCCACTTGATGGGCTAGGTCCAATCTATACCGAACAACGCGCTTCATTTAACGCTGAGCCAATCAACCCTTTAGCTCGAAAACCTATATCTGAACCGCTCGATGTTGGCTTGAAGGCCATAAACGGCTTGCTGACGGTAGGTAAAGGTCAGCGTATTGGTCTGTTTGCTGGTTCCGGTGTCGGTAAGTCGGTCACGCTAGGGATGATGACTCGAGGCACGACCGCGCAAGTGGTGGTGGTAGGTCTAATCGGTGAGCGTGGACGAGAAGTTAAAGAATTTATTGAAGAGATTCTTGGCGAAGATGGACGCAAACGATCTGTGGTGGTCGCTGCTCCTGCGGATTCATCGCCACTGATGCGATTGAAAGGTTGTCAAACTGCACTGGCTGTAGCTGAGTACTTCCGCGACCAAGGTTTAGATGTTCTTTTATTAATGGATTCATTGACCCGTTTTGCTCAGGCTCAGCGTGAAATTGCTCTGTCTGTGGGTGAGCCGCCAGCAACCAAAGGTTATCCGCCATCAGTATTCGCCAAGCTTCCTGCGCTGGTGGAACGTGCGGGTAACGGCAACGATGAACAAGGTTCTATCACGGCTTTCTTTACCGTTTTAACTGAAGGTGATGACTTACAAGACCCGATTGCCGATGCGTCACGAGCGATTCTTGATGGTCACATTGTTTTATCGCGTGAGATGGCCGATGCCGGACATTATCCTGCGATTGATGTTGAGAAATCCGTCAGTCGTGTTATGCCGCAAATCACCACCGAAGAACATGTATTGATGTCGAAAGCGGTGCGCCAAGTACTGTCTATCTGTCGTAAAAACCAAGATTTGGTATCGATTGGTGCTTACAAACCGGGGACTGACCCTGCCATTGATAGTGCCTTCACCTTGAAACCGAGGTTGGACGAGTACTTACAGCAAAAAATGAAAGAAACGGTTCCCTATGACATGTGTGTCAACATGTTGAAACATGTATTGGGTGGCTAACGAATGAATAAGGTTAGTCATGGATAACGCATTAGAATTTTTGCTCGATCAAGCCAAGGACCAAGAGAACCAAGCCGTATTGGCGCTCAGCAAAGCGAATTCAGAGCTTCAAGGCTACTATGAGCAGGTCGCTCAGATTGAAAAGTACCGACTTGATTACTGTCAGCAACTTATTGACCGCGGAAAAGCTGGACTCACAGCGAGTCAGTATGGTCACTTGAACCGTTTCTTAACTCAACTAGATGAAACATTATCTAAACAGAGAGAAGCGGAGCACCATTTTAAAAACCAAGTCGACAACTGCCAAAACTACTGGATGGAGCTACGTAAAAAGCGTAAATCCTACGAGTGGTTGATGGAGAAAAAACAGAAAGAGAAGGCAAAGCTGCAAGATCAAAGAGAACAAAAGCAAATGGATGAGTTCTCGACCCTGATGTATGGCCGAAAGAAGATGTGATCCTAAGCCCTGAATGACGAAGGTGTTGCCGTTCAGATTGTGAGAACAGAACTAATAGGCATGTTTCTTGCTGCGTTTTATATAAAATTGCGCGTTATGCCCAGCAAAGGCATGAAAAGCACCCGACTTTCTTTTTGTTGTCCGATTTATGGCAGCAAAGCTAGTAGATAGAGCTTGTATATATGAATGTTAGTCTTTCCTCAAATTCAGCGACCAACAAAACGTCATCGTTGTTGGATACCGGTTCTGCCTCTTCGAAGGTAGAAGAGACCGGCGACTCTAAAGGTTTCTTAGAGTCTTTTAAAGAAGCGCTAGGCTTTGAAGAAAGTGACAGCAAAGCGGCAGTAAAAGACACTGATGACGCCTCAAAATTAGACGAAAAACAGACCTCTGCGGAAGACGAAGTATCAGCTGAAAAGACTAAAGGTGATTCAACTGAGTCTAAGATCGCTGATGAGGCTAGCGAAGCTCAAACCAAGCAGGCTAAAGTAGCGACGGATGTTGAAAATACGGCTACTAGCAACGCAGCTACTGAACAGACGTCTGAACTAAATTCACAGTCGAGCGATAAAGCCTCGTCGAAACCGTCTGATGACGATACCTTGGCTGCGGCTCAGCCCAAAGGTGACCAGTCCCAGAAAGCTCTGGTCAATAGTTATTCTGATTCACAATCCGCAGAGCTGAATGCTCAGGGGGCATCTCAAGCTAGTGCAGCGATGAGTGAAGGCAATAAATTGCTTGGTCAGTTGGACGAGGCAAACAAAACACTGAATCAGCCTGACAACGGCAAAGGCTTGCCTCAGCAAGTGAAGGCCGATGAAGCTCAAGGCAAGATTGTAGGTGCAACTGCTGTGGGCGTTCTTGCGACCGACACGGTGGGTAAATCGGTACAACAAACCAATACAGCAAACCAAGAAAACAGTCTTGAGGTCGATTCTGAAATTGCCGCACTTACCGGAGGTAAGGGTGTTTCACAGCTGACTGATGCTGAAATTCGACAGTTGATGGATAAAGGCGTCACCCCAGAACAAATTGAAGCGAGTATGAGCCGAGAGTTGCGCCAAAAGAACGCGGCTAGTGTGGTTGCTGCCGATCAGAGTCAAGCACTCTCAGCAGCGGATATGGAACTTGCAAAACAGGTTGATACCCATATCAAAGCGTTAAACCAATTGAATGGACAAATCGAATCAGAACAGTCTGTTGTTGATGGTCTGGTTCAAAAGCAACAAAGTGGCACTAAGTTGACGGTCGATGAGCAAGCTGCGTTGGCTCAAGCAACCTCTAACTTAGAAGTCTTGAATCAACAGCTAACCAATGTTCAACAGCAAGCAACGGCTTTACTAAGCCAAGCTCCGAACGTGAACAGCACTCCCGGTGAACCCGCCGCTATTGATTGGGACAATACTGATTCAAATGAAGCCAAAGCCTTAGCCGCGGTGGCATCAACAGCGGCAGTAGCGACGGCTGCACAACAAGTATCAGCGCAGGTCGCTTCTCAATCAGCAAATAATGCTCTTACGGATAAGGCGGCAATGCTGCACGCCAATAATGCGCATGCGGCTCAACAGACAGCGGCTCAGCAATTACAACAGGGGAATGCAGCTCCAATGCAGCAGCAAGCGGCCTTAGATCCTAGCTTAACGGCACAAAGCCTAGCGATGAATGCAACGCCAGCGGCCACAAAAGCAGGCTCGACTGATGCGCTTCTTAAAGCGGGCGCTGGTGCAGCTGCATTGTCTGGTTTGGGTAAAGCGGGTGCTAAAGAAGATTCTAAAGACTCGACCTTTGCCCAGCAGATCGCGTCTGCGGCTGGCGTACAAGGAACAGCAACGGTTGGTTCAGCACCTACGCGAGCTGAAATTCAAGCAGCTCAACAAGCGCCTTTACAGCTAACTAAAGAGCTAGCCAATGAACAGGTCGCGGAAAAAGTCCAAATGATGATGTCTAAGAACCTCAAGAACTTGGACATCCGTCTCGACCCACCAGAATTGGGTCAGATGAAAATTCGCATGACCATGAATAATGACGTGGCAAATGTGCACTTTACGGTTAGTAATCAACAGGCAAGAGATGTGATTGAACAAACCTTACCTCGCCTGAGGGAGATGCTTGCTCAACAAGGTCTACAACTAGCCGATTCGTCAGTTCAGCAACAGAGCTCTGGTCAGGGGCAGGATAGATACAACAATGGTGAGCAACAATCCGGCGCTAACCGCACAAATGATGGCCAAGGTGATGAAAACCTTGATAGTGGCAGCAATCTTGAATTGAATGTCGCATCAAAGCGTGATGGAATTAGTTATTATGCCTAATATCAGGCTAAGAACGCTTGGTTAATAGAAAGAACAGGAAGTTAGAGTAAAGTATGGCAGAAGAACAAGATGCACCTAAAGGGAAGAGCAAGCTCCTTATCATCACTATTGCCGTAGTCGTGTTACTGCTTGGTGTAGGTGGTGCGCTGCTCTTTTTCTTAGGCTCCGATGATAGCGCCTCTGAATCTCCGTCTCAGCCAGCCACTGCTGTGGTCGCTGCAGAGCCAGTTATGTATGTTAATATCCCTCAGCCTTTTTTGTTCAATGTGACCGGGGATAAAAAAGATCGCCTAGTTCAAATAAAAGCACAGATGATGGTTCGGGGCAGTAAGAATGAAGACCTGGCTCGTTACCACTCTCCACTCGTGGAAAGTACGCTCTTGGCGACGTTCGCCTCGGCAACGGTCGATCAATTGCGTTCACCCACTGGGCGAGTTGAACTGCGTAACAAGGCAACGGAAGATATCAAAGCAAGCCTGACTCAAGCTGTTGGCCAGCCTGTTATTGAAAAAGTGCTATTCACTGATTTTGTGATTCAGTAGGTAATTTGTGACCGATTTATTAAGCCAAGACGAAATTGACGCGCTATTACATGGCGTAGATGATGTTGAAGAAGTTGAAGATAGCGTAGAAGCTGATAACGACAGTGCGGTTAATTTCGACTTCTCTTCACAAGATCGAATTGTTCGTGGTCGAATGCCGACCCTTGAACTTATTAACGAGCGCTTTGCACGTCATTTGCGTATCAGTTTGTTTAACATGTTGCGCAAAACGGCTGAAGTGTCGATCAATGGCGTACAAATGATGAAGTTTGGTGAGTACCAAAACACATTGTATGTACCCACCAGTTTAAACATGGTTCGTTTCCGCCCGTTGAAAGGCACGGCGCTGATCACTATGGAAGCACGCCTTGTATTTATTCTTGTAGAAAACTTTTTCGGTGGTGACGGCCGTTTCCACGCCAAGATTGAAGGCCGTGAATTCACGCCAACAGAAAGACGAATTATTCAGTTACTGCTGAAAATTGTTTTTGAAGATTACAAAGAAGCTTGGTCTCCAGTAATGGGGGTTGAGTTTGAATACTTGGATTCTGAAGTGAACCCAAGTATGGCGAACATTGTGAGCCCAACAGAAGTGATTGTTGTGAGTTCATTCCACATTGAAGTGGATGGCGGTGGCGGTGACTTCCACGTCGTGATGCCTTATTCCATGGTTGAGCCGATTCGTGAATTGTTGGACGCTGGTGTTCAATCAGACAAAATGGAAACTGACGTTCGTTGGAGTTCGGCATTGCGTGATGAAATCATGGATGTACCCGTTAACTTTCGTGTGAACTTGTTAGAGCAAGATATTTCTCTACGTGATTTGATGGAGCTGCGCCCAGGAGATGTCATTCCCATGAACATGCCTGAACACGCGACGATGTTTGTTGAAGAACTACCAACGTATCGTGTGAAAATGGGGCGTGCGGGTGAAAAACTCGCGGTACAGATTTCGGAAAAAATTCGAAGACCAAGTGTGGTCAAAACTGATCTCGCTTTTCTAGGCAAAGACCTAATGTCTGAGCTCGAAAACAGCGATGATGACGAATAGCAAAATAGATAAAAGTATAGGAATTGGTAATGGAACCTAGTGAAGATCAAAAGCTAGCAGACGAATGGGCTGCAGCACTTGGTGAAGACCCTTTAGCACCGTCAATTGATGTTGATGATGTGCTTGCGGCGCCACTTGATGAGCTAACTGATTCGTCGTCTCCGATTTCTGAAGATGAGCGTCGTAAACTGGATACCATCATGGATATCCCAGTGACTATCTCGATGGAAGTTGGCCGTTCTCAGATCAGTATCCGTAACTTACTTCAATTGAACCAAGGTTCGGTTGTAGAGCTCGATAGAATTGCTGGTGAGTCACTCGACGTGATGGTTAACGGGACTCTGATTGCTCACGGAGAAGTGGTTGTGGTGAACGACAAATTTGGTATTCGTTTGACTGACGTAATTAGCCAAACAGAACGAATTAAGAAGCTACGTTAATGCGCTTTTCGCCAAAAAGATTGGTGGGTTCGTCTCGCGGAACATTGGGAATAGGGCTGTTGTCTACGCCTTCTATTGCTTTTGCCGCGCCTCCTTCTCTTGATTTAGCGACCACTTTTGGGTCGCTAATTTTCGTTATCGCCTTCATCTTATTTATTGCTTGGTTACTCAAGCGAATGCAAGTGCCTGCGATGTCGAATCAACAAGGTTTGGCTATTGTTAGGCAAATTCCTGTTGGTACTAAAGAACGCATTGCGATTGTGCAAGCAGGTGATGAACAGTTCTTAGTCGGCATTACCACACAGTCGATTCAGCTGATCTCTAAGCTCGATAAACCTCTTACTCAGGAGATGCTGGAAAAAAGTACATTTTCAAGTCAGCTTTCCCAGCTAATTAAAAAAGATGCAAACAAGTAACGGACTTTTCACCTCATCTTACCTTTGCCAAATCGGATCTTTTCGAGCGGTAAAAGCGTTGTTGGTTCAGCTCATCCTCCTCTGTTCTTTCGTGTTCAGTGTGTCGGTATTTGCACAGGCAGAAGATGGCACCGTCATTCCAGCGAATACAGCAGGCTCAGAGTCGGTTACCATCAGCACGATGGAACAAGACCAAGCCAAATCACAAACCATGACCACTGGTAGTTTAACGGGTAATGGTGGTGGCATTCCTGCCTTTACCATGACCACCAACGCCAATGGCGGTGAAGACTACTCGATCAATTTACAGATATTGGCCTTAATGACCATGCTTGGCTTCTTGCCGGCAATGGTAATTTTGATGACGTCGTTCACCCGTATTGTGGTGGTGATGTCGATTTTGCGTCAGGCTATGGGTCTCCAACAAACGCCTTCAAACCAAGTGATTATTGGTATCGCGATATTTTTGACCTTTTTCATCATGTCACCAGTGATCAATCAAGTGAATGAGCAAGCGGTTCAGCCTTATCTCAATGAACAAATATCGGCACGACAGGCGTTCGACGTTGCCCAAGGCCCGATTAAGTCTTTCATGCTCAAACAAACCCGAATCAAAGATCTAGAAACCTTTGTTGAGATCTCGGGTGCGGAAGTGACTAACCCTGAAGATGTTTCCATGGCAGTTTTGATTCCAGCGTTTATCACGTCGGAGTTGAAAACGGCTTTCCAAATCGGCTTTATGCTGTTCTTACCTTTCTTAATCATCGACTTGGTGGTCGCCTCGGTATTGATGGCTATGGGTATGATGATGTTGTCACCGATGATTGTATCGTTACCATTTAAGTTGATGTTGTTCGTCCTTGTTGATGGTTGGAACTTGATACTCTCCACTCTCGCCGGCAGTTTTGCCTTGTAGCTGGGGGAATAATGAATCCTGAAATATTCGTAGAGTTGTTCCGAGATGCACTTTGGATGGTACTGATAATGGTATGTGCCATTATTATTCCTAGCCTATTGATTGGTTTAGTCGTAGCGGTTTTCCAAGCTGCGACGTCTATCAACGAACAAACATTGAGTTTCCTACCGCGTTTGATCGTGACGTTATTGGCGTTGATGATGTTTGCTCACTGGATGACTCAGATGATGATGGAGTTTTTTTTCGAACTCATCGAACGCTTACCGCAAGTTCTGTATTAAATCGATATGGAATACCCAACGAGCCTTGTACTAGAGTGGTTAGCCAATTATTTTTGGCCATACACTCGCATCTCAGCCATGCTGATGGTGATGACGGTAACAGGGGCACGCTTTGTGTCGCCGCGTATCCGTCTGTATTTAGGTTTGGCGATCACCTTTGCTGTGATGCCCGCAATTCCTGCTGTTCCTAAAGAGGTTGAGCTGCTGTCCTTCCAAGGATTCTTGACGGTATTTGAACAAATCGTGATTGGTGTTGCCATGGGGTTTGTTACTCAGTTTTTGATTCAAACTTTTGTTATGCTCGGTCAGATTTTAGGTATGCAATCGAGTTTGGGTTTTGCCTCTATGATCGATCCTGCGAACGGTCAAAATACGCCAGTACTTGGCCAACTGTTCATGCTGTTGGCGACCATGTTTTTCTTGGCGACCGATGGTCACTTGAAAATGTTGCAACTGGTGGTGTTCAGCTTTAAAACTTTGCCGATTGGCAGTGGGTCTTTAACCGCCGTCGATTTTAGAGAGCTGGCATTGTGGCTTGGAATCATGTTCAAAACAGCATTAGCGATGTCGTTATCGGGTATTATTGCGCTGCTGACGATTAACCTTTCATTTGGTGTAATGACACGTGCGGCACCTCAGCTAAACATATTTTCTTTGGGTTTTGCATTTGCGCTACTCGTGGGTCTGTTACTTTGTTGGTACATCCTTGGCGGCTTGTTTAGCCACTATGAGCTATTTTGGATACAAGGCGAGCAACAGATATGTCGTCTAATCCGGTTAGATTGCTAGGAGACTGAAATGGCAGAGTCAGACGGTCAAGAACGCACAGAAGACGCCACGCCCAAACGCTTGCAACAGGCCAAAGAGAAAGGGCAGGTTGCAAGGTCAAAAGAGCTGGCGTCAGCATCGGTATTGATAGTCGGTGCGATTTCTTTAATGTGGTTTGGCGAATCGATGGCGAAGGCTTTGTTCGAGGCCATGCAACGCCTGTTTTCACTCAGTCGTGACGAGATTTTTGATACTAACAAGCTACTGGAAATAGCGGGTGGCGCATTAGTAAACTTGTTGTTTCCACTGTTCTTGATTCTCATCACTTTGTTCGTTGCTGCTGTGATTGGCGCTGCGGGTGTTGGTGGGGTCAATTTCTCAATGCAAGCGGCTATGCCAAAAGCATCTAAGCTCAACCCTTTGAGTGGTATCAAGCGTATGTTTGGCTTACAAAGCTGGGTTGAACTGCTGAAATCTATCTTGAAAGTGGCTTTGGTATCGGGCATGGCCATTTACCTGATTCAAGCTTCTCAACATGATTTGATGCAGTTGAGTATGGATGTGTATCCACAGAATATATTCCATGCCTTAGATATTTTGCTCAACTTTATCCTATTGATCAGTTGTTCTCTACTCATCGTGGTCGCCATTGATATCCCATTCCAGATCTGGCAACACGCTGATCAGCTGAAGATGACCAAGCAAGAAGTCAAAGACGAATTCAAAGACACTGAGGGTAAGCCCGAAGTGAAAGGTCGTATTCGTATGCTGCAACGAGAAGCCGCTCAACGTCGAATGATGGCTGACGTACCTCAAGCGGATGTGATTGTGACCAACCCTGAGCACTTTTCAGTGGCGCTTCGCTATAAGCAGAATCAAGATAAGGCACCAATTGTGGTTGCTAAAGGTGTCGATCACATGGCGATGAAGATCCGTGAAATTGCACGAGAAAATGACATCTATATTATTCCAGCACCGCCATTGGCTAGGGCGCTTTATCACACCACAGAGCTAGAACAACAAATTCCTGACGGTCTGTTTTCGGCAGTTGCACAAGTGCTTGCATATGTTTTCCAGCTTAAGCAATACCGAAAAAAAGGTGGAGAGAGGCCAAAACTGCAAGATTCTAATATGCCGATCCCACCTGATTTACGACATTAGATCAATTGCTTGAGCTCAGCTTGATGAACCCTGATAATAGCAACTTAGCTACCCATCTTGTTTTCGAGGTGATGGCGATAATTTGACGTGAGATGTTGGTACAGTGTTTGCTATATCAATTCCGAACATATTAGCCCATAGCAACATAGCTTAGACCTAGGCCTCAATCTGCTTAGTGAGATAGCTACAACATAGCGAAACTGCCTAGATTTATGAAATTCACCCTGCCTTTTGCGGACAAGCTACCTAAAATTCCTAACCGTGCCATGCCTGCGATTGGCGCGCCTGTTATGGTGCTTGCAACGCTTGCTATGGTGGTGTTGCCCATTCCAGCTTTCTTGTTGGATATGTTCTTCACCTTCAACATTGCACTGTCTATGGTTGTGCTATTGGTTTCGGTTTATACCCGTCGGCCTTTAGACTTCGCTGCATTCCCGACCGTACTCCTGATTGCGACTCTGCTCCGCTTGGCCCTGAACGTTGCTTCGACACGTGTGGTATTGCTCCATGGCCATGAGGGTGGTGACGCTGCCGGTAACGTTATTGAAGCCTTTGGTAACGTGGTTATCGGTGGTAACTATGCGGTTGGTTTGGTGGTGTTCTTGATCCTGATGATCATCAACTTCATGGTTGTCACCAAAGGTGCGGGTCGTATCTCGGAAGTAAGTGCACGTTTTACCCTTGATGCTTTACCGGGTAAGCAGATGGCAATCGATGCCGACTTAAATGCAGGTTTGATCGACCAAGATCAGGCTCGTACTCGACGTTTTGAAGTGACCAAAGAAGCCGATTTCTACGGTTCAATGGACGGTGCATCTAAGTTTGTTAAAGGTGATGCGATCGCTGGTATCTTGATCTTGTTCATCAACATTATTGGTGGCTTGAGTATTGGTATGGTTCAGTTTGACCTTGGTTTTGGTGAAGCGATCGAAATCTACACGCTACTGACTATCGGTGATGGTCTGGTTGCTCAAATTCCGTCTCTACTCCTTTCTATCGCTGCTGCGATGATGGTAACGCGTCAAAATACTGATGAAGATATGGGGCAACAGCTCTTCTTCCAATTGTTCGATAACCCTAAATCCTTGATGATCACCGCCGCTATCCTTGGCATCATGGGTATTGTGCCGGGTATGCCTCATTTCTCGTTCTTGAGCCTTGCTGCCGTTGCAGGTGCAGGTGCCTATTACATTGATAAAAAGAACAAGAAAAAAGCTGAACAACCCAACCTTCCAGCTACGGTTGAAGCGAGTGGGGAGACGGGTTCTCAGAAAGAACTTTCGTGGGATGATGTTCAGCCTGTTGATATTATTGGCTTAGAAGTTGGCTACCGCTTGATTCCTCTAGTTGACAGAGACCAAGGTGGCGAATTGCTTGAACGCGTTAAAGGGGTGCGTAAGAAGCTGTCTCAAGATTTTGGTTTCTTGATCCCAGCAGTACACATCCGCGATAACCTAGAATTGACGCCAAACAGTTACCGACTCACCTTAATGGGGGTTGCGGTTGGTGAGGCTGAGATTAAGCCGGATATGGAATTAGCCATTAACCCAGGCCAAGTGTATGGAATGATCGATGGTGAGCCGACGATTGACCCTGCCTTTGGTCTAGAAGCTGTGTGGATTCGTGAAGAGCAGCGTGAACATGCGCAAGCCTTAGGTTACACGGTTGTTGATTCATCAACCGTGTTGGCCACTCACCTCAGTCAACAGCTAACGAATAACGCATCACAACTGATTGGTCACGAAGAAGTACAAAACTTACTTGAGATGCTTAGCCGTTCAACGCCTAAGCTGGTGGAAGGCTTTGTACCGGACCAGTTACAGCTTGGCGTCGTTGTGAAAGTGCTACAGAACCTATTGAATGAAGCCATTCCAATTCGTGATATTCGAACAATAGTCCAAACTTTGTCGGAGTACTCAAGTAAGAGTCAAGAACCTGACATACTTACGGCGGCTGTTCGTATCTCTTTGAAACGACTAATTGTTCAAGAAATCAATGGTATAGAGCCAGAACTACCCGTGATAACCTTGATTCCAGAGCTGGAACAAATCTTGCATCAAACCATGCAGGCATCCGGCGGAGAATCTGCTGGTATTGAACCTGGTTTAGCCGAACGTTTACAGACCTCACTCAGCCATGCCACACAAGAGCAAGAGCTGAAAGGTGAACCAGCAGTGCTACTGACCTCTGGTGTATTGCGTTCAACTCTGGCTAAGTTCGTGAAGAACACGATCCCAAGCTTGAGAGTGTTATCTTACCAAGAGATACCGGACGAAAAGCAGATACGTATAGTACAAGCTGTTGGTAATTAAGCCGCCTAATTAGAACGGACGATCGAATTGAAAATTAAACGATTTTTTGCAAAAGATATGCGAACCGCACTGCTCCAAGTTAAAGAAGAACTTGGCTCAGAAGCGGTGATCATGTCTAACAAAAAGGTCGCAGGTGGCGTGGAAATTGTTGCCGCTATTGATGGCGAATCTAGCCCGTCGACAGCGAGCCAGAGATTAAATAAACCTCAGCAGCCTGCGCAAAGCCAATATACGCAAATGGCCGCGCCCGCAGCACCGGCAGGGCGTCGTCAACTAGACGATGACAAGGTTAGCCTACAGACAAGTGCTGAAGGTGGACGCTCAATGACTAAACGCTTTGCGAATATGCTAAAGCAATACAGTCATGGCGCCGATGATGAGCCACAACACCGCGCTGAAAACGAAGACTCGTTGTCAGCATTGCTAAATCGCCAATCCAGCACGGGTCATAAGCCGCATAGCAATCATCAGCCACATAGTAATCGTCAGTCTCTTGGCAATCAACAATCTTCTGGCAACCATCAGTCTTCTGGTAACCAGCAATCTCACGGGAGCCTCGATTCAGCATTTGCTCGTGAAACAGGCTTATCTAAATTGATTGCCGAAGACCGCAGAGTAGAGCGTCCAACACCTCGTTTGGATCCTACCCGTTATGATCGTGGTCGTGAAAACCCTCAGTCGAAAGGTTCAGATGCTGAAATGGAGACGATGCGTGAAGAGATGACCTCAATTCGTCGTCTATTAGAGCATCAAGTATCAGGGCTAATGTGGCAAGAAGTTGAGCGTCGTGAACCGCTCAGAGCAATGCTTATCAAACGCCTTGAGCGTATGGGTGTATCTGCCGAGCTTGCCGATCAAATGGCCTGTTACATTCCTGAAGATACCAAGCCGGCACGTGCATGGAAGGCTTTGTTAGCACTGGTTGCTGACCAGATCTCTGTCACGCAAAAAGATATTTTAAAACGCGGTGGTATTGTGGCCTTGTTGGGCCCGACTGGCGTAGGTAAAACAACGACGGTTGCTAAGCTAGCTGCACGCGCAGCCATGGAATATGGCGCCGACAACGTCGCACTAGTGACAACGGATACATATCGTATAGGTGCACATGAGCAGTTATCGATTTATGGTCGAATTATGGGTTGTCCTGTAAGAGTTGCTAAAGATTCTAGTGAATTGGCCGATGTAATATATCAGTTACGTAATCGTCGCCTGATTCTGGTCGATACTGCAGGCATGGGACAACGAGATGTTCGCCTATCTGAGCAGTTAGACACATTGATGCAAGAGAGTGGTTCCGTTATCAATAGTTACCTTGTGTTGCCTGCAACCGCACAGCGCAAAGTACTACAAGAAACCATTGAACACTTTAGAAGAATCCCGTTGTCGGGATGTATCCTGACTAAGCTGGATGAATCCCTTAGCTTGGGTGAGTTCATCAGTGTGGTAATACAAAATGCATTACCAGTTGCTTACATAGCAAATGGTCAACGAGTTCCTGAAGATATCGTCATAGCTCAGCCAAAGTATATGATTGCTAAGGCTAATGAGTTATTAGAAAAATCTACAGAGAATGAACCTCATTACTGGAATAGCGATTCTGAAGGGCTCTAGGCGGCGGATAAATATGAATGAGAATATGATACACGATCAAGCTAGCGGCCTCCGTCGCTTAACCAAGCCTTCACTCACAAAAGTTATCGCTGTAACCGGTGGTAAGGGAGGCGTCGGTAAATCGAATGTGACGTTAGGTATGGCTATTTGTATGGCTCGCCAAGGCAAGAAAGTCATGGTACTGGACGCCGACTTAGGGCTGGCTAACGTAGACATCATGCTGGGCATTCGTTCTAAACGAAACCTGGGTCATGTGTTGGCTGGCGAATGTGAACTTAAGGATGCGATTGTCGAAGGGCCGCACGGAATTAGAATTATTCCAGCGACATCTGGCACGCAAAGCATGACTGAACTTTCACACGCTCAACATGCTGGGTTGATTCGTGCATTTGGTTCGCTTGAAGATGAGATGGATATCTTGTTGGTTGATACCGCTGCGGGTATTTCAGACATGGTAATTAGCTTCTCAAGAGCGGCGCAAGACGTGGTTGTTGTGGTCTGTGATGAGCCTACCTCAATCACTGATGCATATGCACTGATCAAGCTTTTGAGCCGAGAGCACCAAGTTCAGCGATTCAAAATTGTTGCAAATATGGTCAGAAGCTACCGCGAAGGCCGAGAATTATTTGCAAAGTTGACTTTGGTCACAGAGCGCTTCTTGAATGTGAGCCTCGAACTCGTAGCATGTATTCCTTTAGATGATAAAGTACGTCAATCAGTCAAGAGACAGAAAATCGTAGTAGATGCGTACCCTCGCTCTCCAGCTGCATTGGCAATCAGCTCTTTGGCTAATAAAGCATTGACCTGGCCAATACCAAAAACGCCAAGTGGACACTTGGAGTTCTTTGTTGAAAGGCTGCTGAATCGTACTGAATTTATAGAGGAACCATTTGGTGAATAAAGCGCTTACTTACGATCAACATGCTAATCACAATAGCCAACAGGCTTTTTTTGAGAAGTATTCTGTGTTGGTTAAACGTATCGCTCATCACTTGTTGGGGCGATTACCGCCTAATGTCTTGGTTGATGACTTAATTCAAGCTGGCATGATTGGCTTGATTGAAGCGCAACAAAACTATGATGGTACCAAAGGCGCAAGCTTTGAGACGTATGCAGGTATTCGGATTCGCGGAGCTATGTTGGATGACATTCGACGTGGTGACTGGGTGCCGAGATCGGTTCATAAAAACAATCGAGAAATCAGCAGTGCAATCGCGGAATTAGAGGGTACCCTCAATCGCGACCCAAGTGATGCCGAAGTGGCAAAGCACATGGGGCTGAGTTTAGACCAGTACCACAACGCTTTAACTGATATTAATTGCTCAAGACTTGTCGGAATCGAAGATTTAGGCGTCTCAGATGATGTAATATCTCCGAATGAAGACTCTCAAGATAACACGCCTTTTCAAGGGGTTGCTGATGAGTCATTTCGTCAAGCTTTGATCGATTCGATAAAACAACTTCCGGAAAGGGAAGGCCTCGTGCTTTCGCTTTATTACGACGAAGAACTCAATTTAAAAGAGATTGGGGAAGTACTAGGTGTCAGCGAATCTCGTGTCAGCCAAATACTGAGCCAATCTATGCAGCGTTTACGCACTAAGTTAAGTGCTTGGACACAGAACGACTAACAACACTGATTCTATTCAGTGGAGGCTAATTTGAACAAAAACATGAAAATTCTCATTGTTGATGATTTTTCAACGATGCGCCGAATTGTTAAAAACCTACTTCGCGATTTAGGTTTCAACAACACTCAAGAAGCAGACGATGGCTTAACCGCGTTACCTATGCTGAAAAAAGGCGAATTTGATTTCGTGGTAACTGACTGGAACATGCCAGGCATGCAAGGTATTGACCTGCTTAAACACATTCGCGCAGATGCAGAACTTAAGC
Organism: Vibrio sp. SG41-7; assembly: GCF_014164465.1. Lineage (NCBI taxonomy): Bacteria > Pseudomonadati > Pseudomonadota > Gammaproteobacteria > Vibrionales > Vibrionaceae > Vibrio > Vibrio sp. SG41-7. The sequence continues at coordinate 29,240 of NZ_JACJFF010000026.1, forward strand.
ACCTTCCAGTGCTTATGATCACTGCGGAAGCGAAGCGTGAGCAGATCATCGAAGCAGCGCAAGCGGGTGTTAATGGTTACATTGTGAAGCCTTTCACTGCTGCAACGCTGAAAGAGAAACTTGATAAGATTTTTGATCGCTTATAAGCATCAATAAGTTTTAGGCACTTCTAGGCAAGCACTGACCGATAAGATCTCTGTTTATCTCGATAGCCTAAGCGCACAAAGTATGTGGAGTAAGGCCGAACTCAGGATGATTTCATTAGAACAAGCAAAAAAATTAGTAGAGCTGCTTGAGAACGATAAGCAGCAAGATGCTGATTCTCTTGTTAGAAGCATTTATGAAGACAATTTTAGTCTTCAAGACAATCCAATGCTTCAAGAAATAGGAAGTTTGACTCGCGACCTCCATGACTCTTTGACTCAATTCAATTTCGATGAGCGCATTAGCGTTATCGCAAATGATGAAATCCCTGACGCAAGGGATCGCCTTCAATATGTCATTGATAAAACGGAAGTTGCGGCAAATAAGACGATGGACGCTGTCGATCGTTGTATGCCAATTGCAGACAACCTACACGAGTGTTTACTTCAAGTAAGGCCTCAATGGAATGAACTGATGCATGGCCGCATTGAGCTGGCACAATTTAAAGCTTTATGTCACCGCATTGATGGATTGCTTGTCCAAGTAGAAGGCGATAGTACTGAACTGCGTGGACAATTGACTGAAATCTTGATGGCTCAGGATTTCCAAGATTTAACTGGGCAGATAATTAGCAAAGTTATTACCTTGGTGAATGAGGTTGAAGGACGTTTGGTCGAGATTCTCACCGTATTCGGTGCGAATCAAACAGAGCCAACTCCAGAGTCAGAGAAGAAAGCATCTATTGCGCCTGAAGGTCCAATTCTGAACCCAGAAGAGCGTGAAGATGCTGTTGCATCTCAAGATGAAGTCGACGATTTGTTATCCAGTCTTGGATTTTAAAGGTAACGTATGAGCTACGATTTAGACGAAGATATTCTTCAGGACTTTTTAGTCGAAGCAGGAGAGATCCTTGAACTCCTATCAGAACAACTGGTAGAGCTTGAGAATAACCCTGACGACAAAGACCTATTAAATGCTATTTTCCGTGGTTTCCATACAGTAAAAGGTGGTGCTGGTTTCCTAGCATTGACTGAGCTGGTGGATACTTGTCATGGTGCTGAGAATGTGTTCGACATTCTACGAAACGGCCAGCGCAGCGTAACATCAGGTTTGATGGATACCATGCTACAGGCTCTAGATACAGTGAATGTACAGTTTCAAGCCGTGCAAGATCAGGAACCTTTAGTGCCAGCTGATCAAGCTTTATTGGATGAACTTCACCGCCTCTGTAAACCACAGTCTGCCGATGAAGCTGCTCAAGTAGAAGCCCCTGCACCAGTAATCGCTGAACCCGTTTTTGAAGCGCCTGCTGAACCGATCGTCGAAAGCGCAAGCATTAGTGCATCTTCAGTGGATGATATCTCTGAAGATGAGTTTGAGCGTCTGCTTGATGAGCTTCATGGTAAAGGTGGTTCACCAACAGCATCTTCTGTACCAACACCGCCGCCAGCTCCTGTTGCTCCTCAGCCGGTTGCTGAGAGCGGTGATATTACGGATGACGAATTCGAAAAGTTATTAGATGAACTGCATGGTGCGGGCAAGAGCCCGACGGCAGTAGGTTCACCGCCTCCTCCTCCGCCAGCACCTTCTTCCGCACCCGTTTCGGCGATGTCTGAAGGTGATGACCTGATGAGCGACGAAGAGTTTGAGAAGCTACTAGACCAGTTACATGGTTCAGGTAATGGACCAACTATTGAAGAGCTAGATGCAGCAACTAAACCTGCTGCAGCGAAGCCTATTGCTCCAGTGCCGGCTCCACAAGCAGCACCTAAGCCATCTGCACCGGTCGCTGTTAAAGAAGCACCAGCGAAAGCTGAAGTTAAAGCGCCAGCGAAGAAACAACAAGCCGACGCTACAGTTCGTGTCGACACGTCAACACTGGATACCATCATGAATATGGTGGGTGAGCTGGTGTTGGTTCGTAATCGACTTGTGAGCCTTGGCTTAAACAGTAACGATGAAGAGATGGCAAAAGCTGTCTCGAATTTAGATGTTGTTACCGCAGACCTCCAAGGTGCGGTAATGAAGACTCGTATGCAGCCGATCAAGAAAGTTTTTGGTCGTTTCCCACGAGTTGTCCGCGACCTTGCTCGTAGTTTGAAGAAAGACATTGTTCTTGAAATGCGCGGGGAAGAAACGGATCTTGATAAGAATTTAGTTGAAGCACTTGCCGATCCACTGATTCACTTAGTGAGAAACTCTGTGGATCACGGTATTGAAATGCCTGAAGCCCGTATTGCAGCTGGCAAATCACAAACGGGTAAAGTGATTCTATCTGCCTCGCAAGAAGGTGACCATATTGAACTGGCTATCGTTGATGACGGTGGCGGTATGGACCCTGATAAGCTTCGTGCTATTGCGGTTAAACGCGGTCTGATGGATGAAGATGCAGCGTCTCGCTTATCAAACAAAGAGTGTTTCAATCTTATTTTTGCACCTGGCTTTTCAAGCAAGGAGCAGATCTCGGATATCTCTGGCCGTGGTGTAGGTATGGACGTTGTGAAAACAGCGATCAACACACTGAATGGCTCGATTGATATTGATTCAGAAATGGGACAAGGCACCAAGATCACGATCAAGGTTCCATTGACGCTGGCGATTCTACCAACCTTGATGGTCGGTGTTGCCGGACATCCATTTGCATTGCCACTGGCTTCTGTAAACGAGATCTTCCACCTAGATTTAAGCCGCACAAACGTGGTTGATGGCCAGCTGACGATTATCGTTCGCGATAAGTCTATTCCGTTGTTCTACTTGCAAAACTGGCTGGCACCTAAAGCGGGTATTGTGGAATCGCGTAAAGGACACGGCCATGTTGTTATCGTACAACTTGGTAGCCAACGTGTTGGTTTTGTTGTTGATACGCTTATTGGCCAAGAAGAAGTTGTTATCAAACCACTTGATAAACTACTACAGGGCACGCCAGGAATGGCAGGCGCGACAATTACAAGTGATGGACACATTGCATTGATTCTAGATGTGCCGGACTTGTTGAAGCAGTACGCAGCTGCGTCAAGAATTTAATTTAAGGATAAATATGGCGATTAAAGTATTAGTCGTTGATGATTCGAGTTTTTTTCGTCGTCGCGTTAGCGAGATCATCAACTCAGAGGCTCGCCTAGAAGTCATTGATGTAGCAGTAAACGGTAAAGAAGCGGTTGAGAAAGCGAAACAGCTGAGACCTGACGTAATCACGATGGACATCGAAATGCCTGTCATGGACGGCATCACAGCCGTTCGTGAAATCATGGCTGCGTCGCCAACGCCTATTTTAATGTTTTCATCGCTAACGCATGATGGTGCGAGAGCAACGTTAGATGCGTTAGACGCTGGTGCTCTAGACTTCCTACCTAAGAAGTTTGAAGACATCGCACGTAACCGTGATGATGCTGTCGCATTGCTTCAACAACGTGTGATTCAGATTGCAGCAAAGCGTGCGTTTATGCGCCGTGCTCCTATTGCGCCACGCGCTACAGCTACACCAGCAACAACTTCAACACCATTGCGCCAACCGATTTCAGCAGCAGCTTCAGCAGTGAAACCAGCGGTTGCATCAACGGCGAAATTCAGAGCTTCGGGTAAAAAGTATCAATTAACTGCAATTGGTACCTCTACAGGTGGCCCGGTTGCACTACAGAAAATTTTGACGCGCATCCCTGCACACTACCCACATCCGATTGTGTTAGTTCAGCATATGCCAGCAACGTTCACCGCCGCTTTTGCTAGCCGACTGAATACCTTATGCAAGATTGAGGTTCGCGAAGCACAAGACGGAGATGTGTTGAAACCTGGAGTGGCTTATCTTGCTCCTGGTGGTAAACAGATGATGGTTGACGGCCGTGCAGGATCTGCTCGCTTAAGAATTATCGATGGCGGCGACCGAATGAATTACAAACCTTGTGTGGATGTAACCTTCGGCTCTGCAGCGAAGATCTACGGTGACAAAGTCTTGTCTATGATACTGACCGGTATGGGCGCTGATGGTCGAGAAGGTTCGCGTATGTTAAAAACTGCGGGCTCGACAATCTGGGCGCAAGACGAAGATAGTTGTGTTGTATATGGTATGCCTCAAGCTGTAGCAAAAGCTGGCATTTCTACTGAAGACCTCCCTCTAGACCGCATTGCGGAAAGGATTTTGGTTGAAGTTGGGTTAGCTTAGGTAAATCGAAATGATTGTTTGGAGTGTTGCAAACCAAAAAGGTGGTGTTGGTAAAACGACCTCGACCGTGACCCTGGCAGGTTTACTTGCGTTGAAGGGGCACCGTGTTCTGTTGGTTGATACTGACCCGCATGCATCACTAACCACTTATCTGGGTTACGACTCAGATACGGTGGAATCGAGTCTGTTTGATCTATTTCAGTTGCGTGAGTTTAACGCGCCGACAGTAAGACCTTTGATTTTACAAACGGAAGTCGAAGGTATCGATATTATTCCCGCGCACATGTCTTTGGCAACATTAGACCGTGTGATGGGAAATCGAAGCGGTATGGGGTTGATCTTGAAGCGTGCTTTAGCCGCTTTGAAAGACGACTATGACTATGTGCTTATCGATTGTCCGCCGATCTTGGGTGTGATGATGGTCAACGCATTGGCTGCCAGTGACCGTATTTTGATTCCGGTACAGACTGAGTTTTTGGCAATGAAGGGCTTAGAGCGCATGATTCGCACTTTGGCTATCATGCAGAAGTCTCGCAAAACACCGTTTAAGGTGACGATTGTCCCAACGATGTACGACAAGCGAACTAAAGCATCACTGCAAACATTAACTCAGCTAAAAGAAGATTATCCAAATCAAGTTTGGACATCCGCTGTGCCGATAGACACTAAGTTTCGAGATGCTAGCCTAAAGCGCTTACCAGCATCTCATTTTGCATCGGGTAGTCGTGGTGTATTTGCTTACAAACAGCTGCTTATTTATCTCGAAAGGCTGGCGATAAATGAGCGCGAATAAAGAATCAACAATGGCGCGATCAAGTTTATCAAGTGAACAAGCACTTGATGATTACTTTACTGCGCTGTTAGGTGATGAAATGCTGGATTCTGACGAATTTTTTGTTGACGAGACCAGCGATGAGTCATCATCTGCAGAGCCAGAGCCCAAACATTCGAGTTACTCGACCTATGCCGAGTTACGAGAAGCTGAATTTGAAGTGCCCAATCTGGAAGACGTTCAAAAATTACTGAGCCGCTTAGAAGCGACGAACGTGGTTGATGAACTGAATCTTGATGAATTAATGGATCAGAACACGCAGAAAATCGCTCAGCAAGCAGACATGCAGATGTTTGATGCGGCGGTGGAATCCGTTCAGCTTTCTGTAGAGCCTGAGATTCAAGATTGGAACCTCCCAGAGTCAGATTCGTCAATGGTTGTTGATCGACCTGTTGAACGACCAATTGAGCAGCAAGCTGAGTCACCAATAGCTGAAGAGTCGCACGTTGAAGCTCAGCAAGACGGAACTCACACTGAAGAGTCAGAAATTGAATCTATCAGTGAACCCGAGGTTGAGCTTGAAACTCAATCTGGCGGTATTGAACGGTTTACCTCTTGGGAAACTACGGCTCGAACAGAAGATTTTCAGGTACTGTATTTTGACGTCAACGGGGTAACATTTGCTGTTCCTCTTGATGAGCTTGGTGGTATTCATCGCCTTGAAGAGCTAAGCCATTTGATTGGTAAGCCTGCTTGGTATTTAGGTTTGCAAACAAATCGAGATAGTCAGTTAGATGTGGTCGACACCGCAAAGTGGGTGATGCCTGAGAAACTAACGAATGATGAATACAAAGAAAACTATCAATATATAGTGATGCTTGGCGAAAGCTTATGGGGGCTTGCGGGTACTGAACTTAAAGGTACCGAGCTTCTTAATACAGATAAAGTTCGTTGGCGAGAAATGGCAGGTAAACGCCCATGGCTCGCTGGTATGGTAAAAGAAAAAATGTGTGCTTTGATTCATGTTGAAGCATTGATCGCCATGCTAAACGCAGGGCTAGATGTAAAAGCATTAAGCTAGTAATAAGCATTAGGCTAACAATAAACGCATCAAGTTAATAATAGTGGTCGGTAACGACGGCAAGAGGATTAAATATGTCTCATATGAGTGAAATTGAAGTAAGAAAAGACCCAACCAATGATGAAGTACTTCAATGGGTGACATTCCAGCTAGAAGAAGAAACTTACGGCATTAATGTTATGCAGGTACGTGAAGTACTTCGCTACAGTGAAATTGCTCCAGTACCGGGTGCTCCAGATTACGTTCTAGGTATTATTAACCTGCGTGGTAACGTTGTTACTGTTATCGACACTCGTTCTCGCTTTGGTTTGATGCAAGGTGAAATCACAGACAACACTCGTATCATCGTTATTGAATCTGAGCGTCAAGTCATTGGCATTCTAGTAGACAGCGTTGCTGAAGTGGTTTACCTACGTTCTTCCGAAATCGACACTACTCCAAGTGTTGGTACTGATGAAAGTGCTAAGTTCATCCAAGGTGTAAGTAACCGTGATGGCAAGCTGCTTATCTTAGTAGATCTAAACAAACTACTAAGCGAAGACGAATGGGATGAGATGGCTCACCTGTAATGTTTGAAGCGCTTCCTTTAAGCCCTGTTGCTCTGATTGCCGGAGTCGGGGTTTTTACGTTATTCATCGTGATTTTGATTAGCAAAGTAAAACGTGCGATTCAAAAGCAGCTCGATCAGTCACGCCTGCAAGTTCGTAACTTGGACAAAGAGCTTCAAAAATCGAGCAAGCAATTGCTTGAGGTTCGCTCTGTCGTGGTTGGCCTTGGTCAGAAAGTGACGGAACAGCAAGATCTAATAAAGCACTTGAATGAACGCATTGTAGAGCTGGAACATGTTGATACCGATGGGCGCTTGTACACGCGTGCAACGAAGATGGTTCAGCTTGGTGCAGGGATAAACGAACTGATCGAAGAGTGTGAATTACCTAAAGCTGAAGCTGAGCTGATGATGTCTCTGCAGAATAAGCTCGCGGGTAAGGAAAAAATTCCTTCGCTAAGAAGTAACCCTTCATCGTACGATGAGCAACCAGATGCATCTCATAAGCGCAGAGACCCAACTCGACGTCGTTAAATCGAGCGCTCGCTGCGTATTGAGTAATTGATGTTTATCGTGCACTCCTCTTAAAAGAAGCTTCGGCTTCTTTTTTTGTGCCTGACAGCTCTATATAGAACGATGTTTATAAGTGCTTGTATCTAAGGCAGTATCTTGTTTGTTGATGAAAATGTGTAAATTGTGATGCGGTGGTAACAGTTTCTTACGGAGTTTGTTCTATCGAAAACGCCTAGTCCTGTTTTGTCACCATATTGGTGTGCTACTATAGCCCTTTCATTACTCGACTAAATTTACCTATGCTTGAAGTCTCAAATTTAACTGCTATTCGTGACGACAGGGTTCTATTTGAATCGTTGTCTTTTCAATTGAAACCCGGTGAGCTGGTTCAAGTTGAAGGTCGTAACGGTACTGGGAAAACGACACTCCTTAGGATTATCACCGGCTTAGGTGATCGTGATGAAGGCACTATCTCTTGGGATGGTGAGTCCATTGAAACGAGTCGAGATGTGTATCACCAAAATTTGCTTTTTCTTGGTCACCAAACTGGCGTAAAACGCGAGCTTAGTGCCTATGAAAACCTGAGCTTCTATCAATCGATTCACAGCAGTGGAACGAGTAAGGAAGAACTTTACAATGCATTGGCTCAAGTCGGCCTTGCTGGACGAGAAGACGTGCCTGCAGGTCAACTTTCGGCGGGTCAACAGCGCCGTGTAGCATTGGCTCGTCTGTGGTTAAGTAAGCAAATGTTGTGGATTCTAGATGAACCGCTGACTGCCATTGATAAGCAGGGCGTTAAAGTTCTTGAGTCTCTTTTTTCTCAGCATGCAGACAACGGTGGCATTGTGTTATTAACCACACACCAAGACATGTTTGCTGATAGCCCGAAACTAAGAAAAATAAAGTTGGGTGAGTAATATGATTTCTTCAATGACAACGATCATTCGACGTGAGCTGTTGATCGCATTTCGTCGCCAAGCCGATATCTTTAACCCTCTGTGGTTTTTTATCATTGTCATCACCCTTTTCCCATTGAGTATCGGCCCTGAGCCAAACCTACTTGCGCGTATCGCAGCGGGCATTGTTTGGGTTGCTGCTTTACTTTCTGCATTACTCTCTCTCGAACGATTATTCCGAGATGATTTCCAAGATGGCGCCCTCGAGCAGATGATGCTGATGCCCATCCCGTTGCAGTTGGTAGTATTGTCCAAGGTCATAGCGCACTGGTTATTGACAGGGTTACCATTAATATTGATCAGTCCGTTGTTAGCGGTACTGCTGTCCTTGGATTTCGATACTTGGTTATCGGTGGTCTTAACGTTATTGGTTGGTACGCCTGCATTAAGCTTTATTGGTGCGATTGGTGTCGCTTTAACGGTTGGATTACAAAAAGGCGGTGTGCTGTTAAGTCTGCTTATTTTGCCGTTGTATATCCCAATTCTTATATTTGCTACATCCGCGATTGATGCGGCAGCACTAGGCGTTGCGTATAACGGACAATTAGCTGTGTTAGGGGCAATGCTAATGGGCGCAATGACGCTCACACCATTTGCCATAAGCGCAGCGCTGAGAGTGAGTGTTAACTAGTTAATTATCTGATTAAAACTAGCTAACCAAGCGCTCACTTCCACTTTGTTTGTTCAGAGTGAACTAATTGAAGCTTTTAAACTCATAGAGTCACTGAAAGAGACAGTAAGCCAAATAAATTATAATAATTATAGCTGTGATAGCTGTAAGCAATATGAAGTAAGAGTGAGATTACAACATGTGGAAATGGCTCCATCCCTATGCCAAAGCAGAAACCTCTTATCAGCTTGCTGGTAAACTTCTGCCATGGTTCTCTATCCTAGCGCTATTGTGTCTATCAGTAGGTACTGTGTGGGGGCTTGCATTTGCGCCTTCTGATTACCAACAAGGCGATAGCTTCCGTATCATCTATATCCATGTTCCGTCTGCAATTTGGTCGATGGGCGTATACATGTCGATGGCAATTGCGGCATTTATCGGCTTGGTATGGCAGGTGAGATTATCAGACATGGCTGCATTGGCTATGGCGCCTATTGGTGCTGTTTTTACCTTCATAGCGCTGCTAACTGGTGCTGTTTGGGGTAAACCAATGTGGGGTGCTTGGTGGGTTTGGGATGCACGTTTGACCTCAGAGCTGATTCTTCTATTCCTATACTTGGGTGTGATTGCACTACACCACGCGTTTGACGACCAAAAAACCGCAGCGAAAGCAGCAGGTATTTTGGCGATCGTTGGTGTCATCAACCTACCTATCATTCACTTTTCAGTAGAGTGGTGGAATACACTTCACCAAGGCGCGACGATTACTAAGTTCGATCAGCCTTCTATTTCAAGTGACATGCTATGGCCGCTTCTTCTCAACATCTTCGGCTTCGCCTTTTTCTTTGGTGCTGTGACTATGGTTCGTTTTAGAAACGAAATCATCAGTAAAGAAAGTCACCGTCCGTGGGTTCGTAAACTCGCGGCTGATAAAGCGTAGTAGGGTAGGTAATTATGTATTTTGAATCTCTGAGTGATTTCTTTGCCATGGGTGGCTACGCCTCATATGTATGGAGTGCATTTGGAATCACATTCCTCGCGATGATCATTTTACTGGTCTTAAGCGTTCGTCGTGGTAAGCAATTACTAAATGAAGTACAAGCTAAGATTGATCGTCAAGCTCGTATCGATGCAGCAAAAAATATGGAGAACACTCTATGAACCCAAGACGTAAAAAGAGGCTGGGCATTGTCTTAGCGATCTTTTTTGGTATCAGTGCAACTGTTGGATTAATGGTTTATGCGCTTAACCAGAACATGGATCTGTTCTACACGCCAACTGAGCTTGTTAACGGCAAAGACGGCAAGAAACCTGAAGTTGGCCAACGTCTGCGTATTGGTGGCATGGTTGTAGTCGGTTCTGTAAGCCGTGACAACGAATCACTACGTGTAAGTTTTGACTTGAAAGATGTTGGTCCTAAAGTAACGATTTTATACGATGGCATTCTTCCTGATCTTTTCCGTGAAGGGCAAGGTATTGTTGCTCAAGGCGTTCTGAAAGATGCGACAACAATTGAAGCTTTCGAAGTCTTAGCGAAACACGATGAAGAGTACATGCCTTCTGAAGTTGCTGAAGCAATGAAGAAAACCCATGAGCCAATGCAGTACTCGACAGAACAAAAAGAAGGAAGTGCTCAATGATAGCCGAGATCGGCCACTTTGCCATGATCCTGTCCTTAGGGCTGGGATTGCTATTGAGTGTGCTCCCGCTGTATGGGGCAGCTCGAAATAACACATTATTAATGAATAGTGCACGACCGCTATCATGGGGTATGTTCGGATTCCTAGCGATTTCGTTTTTTATCTTGTGCTACGCGTTCTACACCAATGATTTTACGGTTCAATACGTAGCAAGTAACTCGAATAGCCAACTTCCTTGGTACTACCGAATCACAGCGGTTTGGGGTGCTCATGAAGGTTCATTACTGCTTTGGGTTCTTATCCAAGCGGGTTGGACGGTTGCAGTAGCGACGTTTAGCCGTGGTATGCCTCAAGAGTCTGTGGCTCGCGTACTGGCTATCATGGGCTTGATTACTGTCGGCTTCTTGCTGTTCATTATCGTAACGTCTAACCCGTTCTTACGTACACTGCCTTACTTTCCTGTCGATGGCCGTGACTTGAACCCATTACTGCAAGACCCGGGTTTGATTATTCACCCGCCTATGCTTTACATGGGTTATGTAGGTTTCTCGGTTGCGTTCTCTTTCGCTATTGCTTCTCTAATGAGCGGTCGTCTAGATACGGCTTGGGCTCGTTGGTCTCGTCCTTGGACAATCGCTGCTTGGTTATTCCTAACGGTAGGTATCGCACTTGGTTCATGGTGGGCTTACTACGAACTTGGCTGGGGTGGCTGGTGGTTCTGGGATCCAGTAGAAAACGCTTCATTCATGCCTTGGTTGGCTGGTACAGCGCTGATGCACTCGCTTGCGGTAACAGAAAAGCGTGGCACATTTAAAGCCTGGACAGTATTGCTGGCTATCTCTGCATTCTCTTTAAGCTTACTAGGTACATTCTTAGTTCGTTCGGGCATCTTGGTATCGGTTCACGCATTCGCGTCAGATCCTGCTCGTGGTATGTTTATTCTAGGTTTCCTAGTGTTCGTTATCGGTGGTTCACTGCTGTTGTTTGCTGTTAAAGGCGCATCGGTTCGTGTCCGTGGTAACTTTGATTTGGTTTCTCGTGAAAACGCACTACTCGGCAACAATATCTTATTGATTGCTGCGTTAGTGGTTGTGCTAGTGGGTACGTTGTTACCACTTGTTCATAAGCAATTAGGGCTGGGCTCGGTTTCAATCGGTGCACCATTCTTTGATATGTTGTTCTTCTGGTTAATGATCCCGTTCTCGTTCCTATTGGGTATCGGTCCACTGATCCGTTGGAAACGTGACAACCTGTCTAAGCTTATTAAGCCAATGTTAGTTTCGGGTATCTTCTCGTTAGGTTTAAGTGCACTAATGGTGACCATGCTAGCTGACCGCTTCAGTGGTACTGCTTTTGCTGGTTGGGTGATGGCGTTCTGGATCTTCTTCATGCACGGCTTTGAGCTGCATGAGCGTGCAACACACCGTCATACCTTCATGAAAGGCCTAACTAAGCTACCTCGTAGCCATTGGGAAATGATCTGTGGTCACATGGGTTTAGCTGTAACAGTGATCGGTATCGCGATGGTACAAAACTACAGCATCGAACGTGATGTGCGTTTAGCGCCAGGCGAAAGCTACCAACTTGAAGAATATAGCTTCCTGTTTACAGGGGTTCGTGACAAAGACGGCCCTAACTATGATGGTTACATTGCTGACTTTGAGATTACCAAAGAAGGCAAATACATCAACACGCTTCACGCTGAAAAACGTTTCTACACTACAGCTAAGTCTATGATGACTGAAGCGGCGATTGATCGTGGCGTAACGCGCGACCTTTATATCGCAATGGGTGAGCGTTTAGACGACAACAAATCTTGGGCTGTACGTATCTACTACAAACCATTTGTACGTTGGATCTGGGCAGGTTCTTTGATCATGTCGATTGGTGGTGTGATTGCCATTAGTGACCGTCGTTACCGTTTCCGTAAGCCAACGAAAAAATCGGCTCAAGAGCAGGAGGCTTAATTCGAATGAACAAGAAGATTTTATTCATTCCATTGATTGCGTTCATGGTTCTAGCTGGAATCTTTGCAACTCAATTGATGCGTAACCAGTCGGGTGATGACCCGACTAAACTTGAATCCGTATTGATTGGTAAGCAGGTTCCTGAGTTTGGCCTAGAGGATTTGGAACAGCCGGGTAAGTTTCATGATCAAGCTATCTTTAAAGGTGAGCCTCTGCTTCTTAATGTGTGGGCGACTTGGTGTCCTACTTGTTATGCAGAGCACTCTTACCTGAATAAGTTAGCGGATCAAGGCGTTAAGATTATTGGTCTTAACTACAAAGATGATCGTAATAAAGCGGTTGGTTGGTTAAAAGAACTGGGCAACCCGTACTTAATCAGCTTGTTCGATGGTAACGGTATGTTAGGTCTTGACCTTGGCGTATATGGCGCTCCTGAGACCTTCCTCATTGATGCCAGCGGCGTGGTTCGTTACCGCCATGTTGGTGACGTGAACCCGACTAACTGGGCATCGACGCTTCAGCCGATGTACCAAGAGTTATTGGAGGAGGCGAAATGATTAAACAAACACTTGTAGCAATGTTTGCCACCTTCGCTATCTCTGCGTCGGTAACGGCTGCGCCTATCGAATTTCATGAGTTTGATACGGTTGATCAAGAGCAACAATTTAAAGATTTGAGCAATACGCTTCGTTGCCCAAAATGTCAGAACAACACGATTGGTGATTCGAACGCGGAACTTGCGGTCGACTTGCGTCAAAAAGTGTATGAGATGACAAAAGATGGCAAGTCTGAGCAAGAAATTATTGATTATATGATTGCTCGTTACGGTAACTTTGTAACGTACAACCCACCACTGACCTTAGCCACATCGATCCTATGGGTTGGTCCGTTTGCGGTTGTTGTATTAGGTTTTGGTTTGATTGTTTTACGAAGCAGAAAGTCAAAATCAAAAGCAGTAGAGTCCAATAAAGACTGGGATGCAGACAAAGAAGCACGTTTAAAAGCGTTACTCGACGAAGAGAACGACGGAGATAAACAGTAATGACTCTATTTTGGATTTCTACAATTGTCCTTTCGCTAGCCGCAGTTTTATTGATTGTTCTGCCTTTCTTGAATAAGAAAGAAAACAACGATGACGTGCTTCGCGATGAGTTGAATAAAGCCTTCTATAAAGATCGCTTAGTTGAATTAGAAGTAGAAGCTGAAGAAGGCCTTGTTGATAACCAGCAAGAACTGATCGCTGACTTAAAACAGTCGCTACTTGATGACGTTCCAACGCAAGAAAAAATCAAGAGAACACAAATATCTACGCTGGGTGTCGTTGTACCATCAGTGATTCTTGTTTTGGTTGTTACCTACGGTATGTACTTTCAGTTTGGTGCATTAGACAAGGTTCAACACTGGCAAGAAGTGAGTTCGAACCTTCCTGAGTTGTCTAAAAAGTTAATGTCATCAGAAGGTGGAACGCTTACCGATGATGAACTTGAAGATTTGACTCTAGCGCTTCGTACTCGTCTTCACTATCAACCAAAAGATTCAACTGGTTGGTTACTGCTTGGCCGTATTGCATTAGCAAACCGTGACGCTGAAACAGCGAAAGATTCTATGGAAAGAGCTTATAAACTTGAGCCTAAGAATGAAGATGTTCAGCTAGGTTTTGCTCAAGCACTGATGCTTTCACCTGATGAAGCCGATCAAAACCAAGCGCGTTTGATTTTGAGCCGTTTGATCCAAAACGATTATGTCGACCTTCGAGTGTTCTCACTGCTAGCGTTTGATTCTTTTGAACGTCAAGATTACCCGGGTGCTGTGAAGTACTGGAGCATCATGCAACAGATGATTGGTCCACAAGACAGTCGCTACGAGATGTTGTCACGCAGTATTGAAAGTGCTCAGAAGAAAATGGGCGACACTATGGGTGTTGACCAAGGTAAGAGTGTTGCAGTAACACTTGAGCTGTCTGGCGATGTGAACGCTGACCCTAAGTCTGTGTTGGTTGTTTCAGTACATAGAGCTGATGGCTCACCAATGCCGGTCGCTGCAGCCCGTTACCCATTGGGTTCTTTCCCACGCACTGTTGTTCTCGATGATGGTAACAGCATGATGGAAGGATCTAAGTTGTCTAGCCTTGAAACTCTGATGGTTAGAGCTAGGCTTGATACAGATGGTAACGTTTCAACTCGCGATGGTGATTGGTACGGTGAAAGTGAAGTGGTTGAACTGGGTGCTCCAGTGGCCATTAATATCAATAAGCAATATTAATCATCATTTTGCATAGGTGTTAGCTATTCCGATTTTGCAACAAACGGTATAGACTTACGCAACCAATTGAGGCCAGCGATTGCTGGCCTTTTTTATTATATGAATTCCTTATGGAAAAGGTGATATGTCTGTCAGTGTTTTAAGACTCTCGAGTTTACTTTTTATCGCAAGCTTAACGGTGGGCTGTTCTAGCGCGCCAGATGAAAGCACGAACGATAATAACCTCGAAACCTCTGAATACGTCGAAGAGTCCCACCCGAATGACCCTTTCGAAGGGTTCAACCGAGCAATGTGGGATATCAACTACGAATATCTTGATCCTTATTTAGTTCGTCCTGTTTCACTCGCTTATGTTGGCTACACCCCTGTTCCAGTTCGTTCTGGTATATCAAATTTTTTAGCCAACTTAGACGAACCTGCGAGCATGGTGAACAACATATTCATGGGTAATGGCGAGAAAGCACTCGACCATTTCAACCGTTTTTGGATTAACTCAACTTTTGGCCTGTTGGGCCTAATCGATATTGCCAGTGAAGCGGGTATCACCAAATATGACGACAAGTCGTTTTCTGATGCGATTGGTCATTATGGGGTAGGGAATGGGCCGTACTTTATGGTGCCGGGTTATGGTCCTATTACGACTCGTGAAGTGACGGAGCAAGTGGATAGTTTATATGTGCCTTTAGCTCTGTTGAACTTCTGGGCGAGCCTCGGAAAGTGGGCATTTGAAGGTATGGAGACTCGAGCTCAGTTAGTTTCTCAAGAAGCTTTGTTGGATGACTCGCCAGATCCATATGCTCTGACTCGTGAAGTTTACATTCAGCGTCGTGACTTTAAAGCCGAAATCGAACCGGAAGAAGTCGATCTGGAAGAAGAAGATTTCATTGACGGATACCTAGAAGATTACTAGATATAAGATTTTGAATAACTGATAAAAGAAAGGCTTGATGTTGAAAATAACATCGAGCCTTTTTTATATTTGCTACTTTAGATTAAGTAACCAGATTAGAAACGGTAGTTAGCTTGGATACCTACTAGCCAAACATTACCAGTCGTTGTGCCGATAAATTGACCGCCAACAGCTTCGGCTGCATCGTCAGATGCGTAACCACGAGATTCTGTGATTGGAGCATCTTTAGCAATGATGTAAGTAAAGCCAGCATCCAATGAAAGCTGTTCAGACCATTGGTAACCAGCACCAACACTTAACCATGTGCGATCAGTTTCTGGAATAGTGATAGTACGGTTTTTGTCGCTAACTGCAGAAGTATCGTAAGCTACACCAGTACGTAGTGCTAGTTTTGGGTCAACTTGGTAAGTTGCACCTAAAGCAAGGCGGTAGTTATCTTCCCAGTTTTCAACTTTAACTGTATGGCTGCCATATGTGTTCAGTTCTGCTTGAAGCTTCTCGAAAGAGCTCCAATCAGTCCAGTTGAAACTAGCGTGAACTGCCAATGCTTTTGTTAGTTGATGGAAACTTGCAAGTTCTGCTGTTGCAGGAAGTGCTAACATCATATGGCCGTTGTCACGTTGACCTGGTGTCATGCCAAAACCAATGCCTTCTGCGTGACCTTCTAATTTTAGTTCAACCTCAGACTTGTAAGCAAAACCGATGCGGTGGTCTTCGTTGATCTGCCACGCTGTACCTACTTGCCAACCCCAAGCTGTATCATCGCCTTCCATATATTTCAATGTAGTACCAGCAGGAACGGAGATTGGCATTTTATTTGAGTCTAGTGCGACTGCGTTTTTTGCTGGTGCTGTTGCGCCAAAGCTACCTTCACCCATAACGTAACGAATGCCACCACCAATGCTAACTTGCTCAACAATTTGGTAAGCAAAGTTTAGGTTAGCTTCTTTAGTGATTACGCTTGCTTCGTTACCGAAATGAGAAGCATTGAAGTCATCTCCTAGATTAGTTTCCATGCCGTAGTTTGTGCCAAATGCAAAACCGACAGCGAACTTTTCATTATAACGGTGAGAAATG
This sequence comes from Vibrio sp. SG41-7, assembly GCF_014164465.1. NCBI lineage: Bacteria > Pseudomonadati > Pseudomonadota > Gammaproteobacteria > Vibrionales > Vibrionaceae > Vibrio > Vibrio sp. SG41-7. The sequence continues at coordinate 45,878 of NZ_JACJFF010000026.1, forward strand.
TAAAGATTCGGGATAATAGCGTCATCTGCGAAATCGTTTGAAGATGCTTGGCTTGTACCTATAGCAGGGTGAGCGTGGTTTACTTCACCTTTAACATCAATGTTAGGGTTAACGTAGATACCACCAACAGAAACTTGAGTACCTTCTAGGTAAGTCAGCATTGCAGGGTTACGCCATTGTGCATCTGCACCGTCTGCCATTGCTGCTTCACCAGCATACGCACGGCCAAGGCCTGTTGCTGAGTATTCTGCTAGTTGAAAACCAGCCGCGTGAGTTACGGTAGAAGTCGAAAGTAATCCAACTGCCACTGCAGCAGATAGAAGAGTCTTATTCATTTTCATTATTATGTTCGCTGAATCATAAGTATTTAGTGTCGTGATTCTACGTTTAGAGTTATTACTTTAAAAATGAAATTCGAATAAAACAGTGTTTTAGGGATTAAATGAGTAAATGTGTTTAATTATTAGAGAAATAATCTAAATGTTTCGGCTGTGTTGCGAGGTTTGAGCGTACACTTGTAGGCATATTTAGCCTCTGCAGGCTACAGCTGTAAGCTTAAATTGATGTTGGTCAGTGGGTTATGCAATAAAAAAGGGTCGCGTAATGCGACCCTTTGGGATTGTTAACTTCGATTATATTAGAAGCTACGGCTGTACTGCAGACCTAGTAGGATTGCATCAGCATGTGTAGTTGCTGTAAGCGGAGTTCCTGAAGAGGTTTCCTTAACATCTACGTCATCACCTAGTAGGTATGTAAAGCCAAAGTCTACATTAGATGCTGTATCGATGTGGTAAGTAAAACCAGCAGATAACCACTGACGATCAGAATCAGGTACAGAAATTGAAGTCAGCTCGTCTTGTGCACTTGTGTCGTACATGTAACCAGTACGAAGTGTCCAAGTATCGTTTAGGTAGTATGTACCACCAATTGCATAGTGCCAGCCATCTTGCCATTGGTACTCTTTATTGTATGTACCTTGGATAGCGCCTTGAGTTAAGTTTTCGAATTCGATTTGGTCGAAGTCACCCCAGCCGATCCATTGTACTGAATAGTGGACTGCAAATTTGGTATCTTCAATTTTGTGGTAACCAGAGAATTCAGCAATGTCTGGTAGAGGAAGAGTAATCTCTTGACCTTTATCGTCTTTAGCTGTGATTTCAGGGCTGTAGCGGTAAGACAAGCCAAAGCGGTTGTTCTCATCCAATTCGTAAACAGTACCAACGTTGAAGCCTACTGCCCAACCATCAGCCTCGTCGACGTTTAATAAAGGAGTTCCTGCCGGTGGGATCCCCATTGATGGAGCTCCAGGGCCAAAACCTGCGCCAGCTGTACGTTTCATTGTACCTTGGCCGTAGATAAGATCTAAGCCAGCACCAAAGCTCCATTGAGAGTTTAGGCGGTATGAACCAGCAAGACCAAAGTTGATGCTCTTAACATCAGTCAAGCCGCCGTATTCAGCCGCAGGATAGCTGTCTTCAAACTCTGTTTTGGTACCGAAGTTTGAGTAAGCATTCACACCCCAAGCAAATTTGTCGTTTACTGGAACGATTAAGTGGATGTTCGGAGCGATTGACGTATCACCTACATCATCTGTATCACCGACAGGCACTGCACCACCCATATAGTTGACATCGTTTACTTCAATCATTGAAGTAATACTTTCAAAACCAAGAGATAGTTCAGTTTTATCAAATAGTGCCATTGCTGCAGGGTTACGTGCCATTACTGACGCGTTATCTGCGATTACTGCATCACCAGCGAAAGCACGGCCGATGCCGGTTGCTGATTGTGCGTTAAGTTGGAAACCTGCTGCCATCGCTTGCGAAGACGCCAGTGTGATTGTTACTGCTAAAAGAGACTTTTTAAACAGACGCGTGTTGTTGGTAGTCATTCATTTATTCCTTTATATATCCGCCTCTACAGGGCGATTAATTTGAGCAATTGCTCAATGGTGGCTGATCCTATTCGCAAGTATACGATATACAAATCCGACCATTGGGAATTTTGAGGGTAAAATTATGGAAATGACGCCTATCTGGCACGAAAATGGTGTGAAATGCTGTTTTTTTAGAGTTTTAACTCTAGAGGTATTGGTGTGGTGAATGGTTTTTCGGTTTATTGATAAATAAAGCCCAGCAATATCAGTGATATACTTGCTGGGCCTTTTGTTACGGGGCTTTGAGAGTAAATTAGCTCATTGGTTTGATCATTTTTGTCAGCTTTTCGGCGATTTTAGAGACATCCTCGCCATCTTCGCCTACAAGGATCAAACTGCTGCCATCGATCGGTGTTACTGAGCCTGACATGCCTTCTTCATCAAAGTCGATAGACTTGTCAGTCGGAATTCCAGTTAAAAACAGAGTGACCTTGCCTTTTTCGCCTTGGAAAACCATGTGCATTGCGTTGGACTTGCCAAAGCCACAATGGTTCAGGTAATAGACGTGGTAAGGGAAGGCTTCATCAAACTGAAAAGCAAACGGATTCATCTTGGCATTGATTTGTTGTGAAGTAACATTCTCATCAAGCGCACTCACAAAGCTCTTTTCATCGACAACATGTTTCATTGCCGTATCTGCCAAACTTGCTTGCGCGGGTGAAACGAATGCATTGCCCCAGTTAACTTGGCCAACCAATAAACCAGCAACAAACGCCACCGAGGCTGCCATTGCCATCGCTCGTCTAGCAAACGTAGGTCTTACTACTTTGCTTTCTTCGCTTGAGGTCTGATTGAACAGTATACGATCAGCAAGATCGTCTGGCACATCCACATTCATTGCTGAATGGATCTGTTTATCAAGCGATAGTACATCGTCTAGAAAGTTACTATTGGCTTCGCTGCTTGCTGCTGCATCAATAATATCTTGTGTACGTTGCTTAGGTTCCGACAATACACGACGACGAAATTCCAAATCATCCATTATGTTGCCCCCTCTCTGCCTCTTCTGTATCCAGCATCTCTTTCAACTGATTTCGAGCTCTGAATAAACGTGTCATCACCGTGTTTTTGTTGAGGTCGAGAATATCCGCGATCTCATCACCACTAAAACCACCAATCACTTGTAAGAAGAGGGGTTCACGGTAATCGATTTCAAGTTTCATGATCTGAGCTTGCAACCACAGGTGTTGATGATGTGGGTCATCGCTGACACTTGCATCGTTACCATGATCGTCGATATCAACCAGATCAAACTGTTTGCGTTCAAAACGTCGAGCGTTCTCGCGTCGCAAGATGGTGATCAGCCAAGATTTAGCGGCTTTTTCATCTTGTAAGCTATCGAGTGACTTCCATGCACGAAGGCAAGTCTCTTGTACTAAATCTTCGGCAATGCTTTTGTCTTTACATAGCCAATAGGCGTAGCGAAAGAGGTCACGATGATAGGCACGAACGAGTGCTTCGTACTTTCTTTGTTTGTCCATATCAGAGTTGACCGGACGCTTGGCTGTTTTCTTTCCAAACATTTTTATTATTGACACACGAGCCTCCATAATTGCTCTGCGTATAGCTGTCCTCTATACGTTGTGCTTCGTTTTTATATTCTGTTTCGTTTTTAGGGCTAACGATCGGCAGGAAACCGTAAAATCACATTAAAATTGATCTACTTCAAAATCTAAGGCCTCGAACAAGCTATAGTACACCTTGTCGTCTAGTTAGTCATTCGTGGCTAGCATGTTGAGCAAGACGACACTTCCTTTTGAAGGCTGACTTTACTTTCTCCTAATCAGGAAACTGATTATTTCAATTGGCGTTAAGTTAATTGCTTTATATACATTCCGACCACACAGTTTTGTGTGGTTTTTTTTTGCCTCAAGAAAACCATTCCCTACACAGCGATAACAGTCTTTGCTTACAATAGTTTAGTCTCTTACGACAACCTTTCCCCCAAAAAGGTTCGCCTGAATACGCAGTTATATTTTCAAACAGTGAGATACTCGTATCACGTTTATTTAAACGCTCGTTTGATTTAATTAACAACTTCTTTACAATGCTTCAGGTCAGACCTCTTAACTTTAAGGAGAAACCATGGGCAAACAGGAAGTCAAAACGCGTTCTGGAGAACGTGTTGCCGTTGTCGCTGGACTACGAACCCCATTCGCTCGTCAGAGTACAGAATTTAGCCAAGTGCCTGCGGTTGACCTAGGCAAAATGGTTGTGAGCGAAATGCTTGCAAGAACAGATGTCGATCCTGCGCTTATCGAACAAGTGGTGTTCGGCCAAGTCGTACAAATGCCAGAAGCACCGAATATTGCACGTGAAATCGTGTTGGGTACGGGCATGGACATCAATACCGATGCCTACAGTGTGACACGAGCATGTGCGACCAGTTTCCAAGCGGCAGTTAACGTGACCGAGAGCATTATGGCTGGCACGATTGATGTTGGTATTGCAGGCGGTGCGGATTCTTCTTCAGTATTGCCTATTGGCGTTTCGAAAAAGTTAGCGGCAAATTTATTAGCGCTGAGTAAAACGAAAACCATGGGTCAGAAGCTGAAGATTCTTAAAACACTTTCAGTCAAAGATCTGATGCCAGTGCCACCGGCCGTCGCAGAATACTCGACCGGTTTATCTATGGGGCAAACGGCTGAGCAGATGGCGAAGACGCATGGTATTACTCGCGAAGCTCAAGACGCACTTGCTCACCGTTCTCACTCTTTGGCTTCTCAAGCATGGAAAGAAGGCAAGATTAAAGACGAAGTGATGACGGCATTCCCAGCGCCTTATAAAAAGTACCTAGCGGAAGACAACAACGTTCGCCACGACTCAACGGTTGAAGGCTACGCGAAACTGCGCCCGGCATTCGATAGAAAGTACGGCAGTGTAACGGCAGCCAACGCAACACCTCTTACCGATGGCGGTGCTGCGGTGATGTTGATGCGCGAAGGTAAAGCTAAAGAGCTAGGCTTAGAAGTGCTTGGCTATATTCGTGGCTATGCATTCTCAGCGATTGGTGTTGAAACGGATATGTTGATGGGGCCAACCTACGCGACCTCACAAGTGTTGAAGAACACAGGTCTAGAGTTGTCAGACCTAACTCTAATCGAGATGCACGAAGCATTTGCAGCCCAAGTTCTAGCGAACGTCAAAATGTTTGCAAGTGACGAGTTTGCTCAGAAGAATCTTGGCCGTGACAAAGCGATCGGTGAGATTGATATGGAGAAATTCAACGTGCTGGGTAGCTCAATTGCTTACGGACACCCGTTTGCTGCGACTGGCGCGCGTATGATGACTCAAACACTGCGTGAACTTAAACGTCGTGGTGGCGGCTTGGCACTGAACACAGCGTGTGCGGCTGGTGGTTTAGGTGCAGCAATGATCTTGGAGGTAGAATAATGTCTACGACTCTTGATGCAACAACAGAAAAAGAAACCGTCGCTCAACCAGATTCAACGTCGGCGACTGAATTAACCAAAAAGAAAGCGACAGCATTTACTCTTAATATCGATGAGCAAGATATTGCTTGGTTAGCGATTGATGTGCCAAACGAGAAAATGAACACGCTGCAAGCGGCTTTTGCTGAAGAAATGAAAGCCATCTTCGAGCAGTTAAAAGAAAAGCAAAGCCGAGTTAAGGGCTTAATCGTTCATTCACTAAAGCCAGATAACTTTATCGCTGGTGCTGATGTACGAATGCTTGATGCTTGTAAAACGGCTGACGAAGCACAGTCTCTTGCTCGTCAAGGGCAGGAGATGTTCCAAACACTCTCAGATCTTCCATATCCAGTAGTAGCAGCGATCCACGGTCCATGTTTAGGTGGCGGTTTAGAACTTGCGCTGGCGTGTGATTACCGTGTATGTACCGACTCAGACAAGACTCGCCTTGGCTTGCCAGAAGTACAGTTAGGTCTGTTACCAGGCTCTGGTGGTACACAGCGTTTACCTCGCCTTATCGGGTTGCTGCCTTCTCTTGACCTTATTCTTACGGGTAAGCAGTTGCGTGCTAAGAAAGCAAAATCGCTCGGTGTTGTCGATGCTTGTGTGCCAGAAACTATCTTGCTTGAAGTCGCTAAGAGCTTTGTTGAAAAGAACTCAGGCGGAAAAAAAGGTAAGCGTCTTGCGTCTAAAAGCCAAGCTTCGACCAAAGAGAAGCTTATTTCACGCACGGGTCTTGGTCGTAAGGTTATTTTTGAACAGGCTTCGAAGAAAACCAACCAGAAAACACGCGGTAATTACCCTGCAGCCGATGCGATTCTTGATGTGATTCGTTACGGCCTTGAGAACGGTTTTGATAAAGGCCTTCAGTATGAAGCGAAGCGTTTCTCTGAACTGGTAATGACTTCAGAATCTAAAGCCCTGCGTTCGATTTTCTTTGCCACCACTGAAATGAAAAAAGAGCACGGCGCAGACGCAGAACCCAAAGCGGTTAAGCGTGTTGGTGTGCTGGGCGGTGGCCTTATGGGGGCTGGTATCAGCCATGTTAGCGTTGCCAAAGCGAAAGTGCCTGTTCGCATTAAAGACGTATCCAATGAAGGCGTGCTGAACGCGCTGAACTACAACTTTAAGTTGTTCGATAAGCAGCGTAAGCGTCGCATTCTGACTAAAGCTGGTCTGGAAAGTAAGATGCTTCAGCTTTCTGGTGGTATCGACTTTACGAGCTTTAATCACACTGATGTGGTGATTGAAGCGGTATTTGAAGACCTCGATCTTAAGCAATCAATGGTTGCGGACATTGAAGCCAATGCAAAGCCAGAGACTATCTTTGCGACGAATACGTCTTCATTGCCAATCCATAAGATTGCGGAGAAGGCGCAGCGACCTGAAAACGTGGTCGGTCTTCACTACTTCAGCCCTGCTGAAAAAATGCCGTTAGTTGAAGTCATTCCTCATGAAGCAACCTCAGAAGAGACGATTTCGACGGTTGTAGCATTAGCGAAGAAGCAAGGCAAAACGCCGATTGTTGTTAAAGACACGGCTGGTTTCTATGTGAACCGTATTCTTGCTCCGTACATGAATGAAGCCGCGCACTTATTATTGGCAAACGAGCCGATTGAAAAGCTCGATAGCACGTTATTGGACTTCGGTTTCCCGGTTGGCCCAATTACTTTGTTAGACGAGGTGGGTGTTGATATCGGCGCGAAGATTATTCCAATTTTAGTGAATGAGCTAGGCGACCGTTTCCAAGGCCCTGATGTGTTCGATATTCTTTTGAATGACAACCGTAAAGGCCGTAAGAGTGGCAAAGGTTTCTACACTTACAAAGGTAAGAAGAAAGAAGTCGATAAGTCAGTTTATAAGCTGCTTAAGCTGCAACCCGATCCTAAGTTGAGCGATAACGATATCGCGATGCGCTGTGTGTTACCTATGCTAAACGAAGCGGTTCGTTGTTTGGATGACGGTATTATCCGCAGCCCACGTGATGGCGATATTGGTGCTATTTTCGGTATCGGTTTCCCTCCATTCTTAGGAGGTCCGTTCCGATACATGGATCAAATTGGTATTAAGTCATTGGTCGAAATGATGAACGACTTCGCCAAGAAGTACGGTGATCGTTTTGCGCCATGCGATGGCCTACTGACACGTGCTGGTTTGGATGAGTCTTTTTATAAATAACTCTCTCTACAAGTAACGTTCTAGCACATTGATTATCAAGCTCGTATCAAGCAATTGATGCGGGCTTTTTTATTTTTTTGAGTGTGCGAAAGGAAGGAGATTCCCGACTCAGTCGTTCCTCCTTCTCGGGAATAATGAAATGGACCCACCCTTCTAAACGGCGTCGCAATGCGCCAAGATGAATATTAAACACAATCATCTAACTGAGGGTAGGTCCATATGAAAACTATAACGATCGGATTAGATATAGCC
>NZ_JACJFF010000270.1:0-1782 GCF_014164465.1 Vibrio sp. SG41-7
ACATTCCATTGACGGTAATCTTGAATATGATTGGTGGTCGATGTGGATAAGTTAAGGTCGCCGTATTTTTGTCTGAGAAGCGCGATGAGAGTGCGCCGCCAGTGATACTCGACATGCTTCTTTTTGAAGTAGATAGGTTTCCAGGAATGGTGTTTATCTAACCCTCCACGGGTGACCGATAAATGGATATGTGGATGCCAGTGAAGGGCTCGACCATAAGTATGAAGCGCTCCGAATATCCCTACCTCAAGTCCATGCTTTTTTGCCCACTTCAGCAGCGTGTCCGCCGCAAGAGAGAACAAATCATTAAGTAATACAGGATTGGCTTCGAAGATGGGCCATAGCTCGCTCGGCATAGTGAACGTGATGTGCTGATGTTCACAGTCAGGCATGACATCAAGTTGGGTATGTATCTATTGCTCAGTGGACTTAGTACCACAAGAGCTGCACGCCTTCGTTTTGCAGCTTTGGCAGATGACCTTAGTATGCGGACAGTCTGGCGTACCACAATCGTAGTGTTTAGCTCCCATTATGTTAGTCCCACACGCTAACATTCGCTCAACACACGAGATTTGCCAGAGACTAAAAGTCTGAGCGTGTTTCCAAAGCACCTTTTCCCAAGCATTGTCTTTTTCAAAGAGAAGTTTCGTTGCGCGGGGAACAAATTCTTTTGGTGTGTGGTGGCGACGTCTATGGCCTGAGTATTGAACCACGTAAAAATCTAGAGGAGGGGAATGTAAGGATAGGATAACGTACTATGAATGATAAGAGTATCAATGAATTAACAGTGCCCTAGCTCGATGCGTAGCATCGCTATCTTGATCTTCTTTACTTTGTTAGTTGCTTGCATGATTTATTCCCTTATGTGCTTAGTGTTGTATAAGGTTAATATCTTGTCTTTTCTACATCTACGATCTGGACAATCCCATCTATTTTTTGAAGTGTTAAAATTCCATCTCTTAATGTTTTAGCTTTTACTGTTCGTCCTTCTGGAATATGAGAAAAAGCGGTTATAATGTTATCAAGTATAAACAGTACCCCGTTCTTCTCTTCAAGTGTCAGATCAGTATAGTTGCAAAGGATTGATGAAAGATCGTTTACAGCCCTTTGGTCATCCTCATTCAGTTCAAAACCACCTGTAATGATATCCATGATCTGTCCCAGTTTAGAAGTAAATGACATATTAGTATCCCTCTTCTTCATCTTCACAAACTTCGTGAGCTTCTTGATATAATTCTTCGTATTCTTTAGAGTCCCAATCAATATAGCAAGTTTCTTCAAACTGTTGAACCAACCAATTAAAGCTTATCCACGTATTAACATTGAAACCAAACTTTCCACCCAAAACAAAAACCTGATGGCAAAGAGCGACCTAACATGGTGTTTTGAGTACGAACTTCCAACTTACCTAAACTTGGATCATGAACCCTACGGGTGAACAGTTAGAACGTCAGGCAAAGCTGGCGTTGAATAGAGGGTGAAAGTCCCTTCTGGGTAAGAGTTAGCCACTCGCCCGGTCCTCGAGCTATGCGAAGTGTCAGGTAACTGGCAATGTGAAGTGTTAGTAGAGGCATCTGTAGGCCAGGTATTGAGCCAAGTTAGCACCATATAGGAGGCGGTGATGTTGTTAACTGAAACAGAAACCAACAATTGCCTAAGCGTAAAAGGCAAGCTCAAGGCAATGCCTCCCGGGGTCGGAGACCCTGTGCATGCAGAGAAATTCAACGTACGGAACCTGAGAGATCCTGTTCGGGCCTTTCTAACGGAAGGAGCCTGTAGTGC
>NZ_JACJFF010000271.1:0-1780 GCF_014164465.1 Vibrio sp. SG41-7
GTCAGTTCTGAGTGAAATCATCACGTCAGTCGTTGAGAAGAAACCGTACCCGAACGTTTTTGATCTATAAACTGCACATGCTTCTTCAGGAATGGTAAGTCAAGATACCTCGGTGAACGCTTACCGAAAAGTCGTCTAAGTAAATTTTTTCTCCAATGTTAAATGGAGATTTATTTCTGTCTTTGATTAGATCTTTTGGTTCGATCACTCCTGAAAGCATATAGGTTAAATGGTTAAATTCAGGGAAGTTACTACGAGTGAAATAGTTACTCCTGATAACAGCGAAAATGTTATCAGAATAATCGGAGGTTCTTAGTGCGTCAATTTCATCTAGAATAATTACTAAATCTTTCTCTAAGCTTTTTAATATTGCTGATAGTGACTTTGTATATGTTACATGGTTTGCTCTATTTAAACTTCGAATTTCGTCTATTTCTGGTCTGATTTCCCATAGTTCTTCTTCCAAAACGTCAAGTATAGAATCAATTATGTAGTTATAACATTCTAACTCTGTTTCAAAGTTGTTTGACAGGTCAATATAGACAAATTTTCTATCATCTGTTTCTAGGTTTCTTTTTGCATTGAATAGGAGGTTGGTTTTTCCCATTTGTCGGGCAACCAAAACATAACCCGGTCGTTGCATATCTTCAATAATATCTCGTAATTGTTTATCAGCCGAACGTTCTACGTAGAGATGTGGTGGTATAGTGGTATATTTTTTTAAAATTTTCTTATTCATACTCTTGGTACTCTCTATTTACACGTTCAGTAACACTAGTCACAGATTCAATTGAAAAGTTTTTACCACGGTAGACCCTTTGCATAATTAAGGTGAGAAGGCGGGGTAGGTTTTTGCAACTTTTCAACATAATACATTTTCCTTCCTCACATATCATATTACCTAATGCAGTATTCTGTATTTCGAATAGTTTTTCAATATCGCCACCCCAATCAGTTGAGCAAACAAATTGAAATGATTCCATGAGTTTACCTGGATGACATCCATGTTGCTTGGGGTGGAATATACTTGATATTACAAAAACAATATTTTTACTTGGTTCAGATTTTTGATAATAGCTAACCAGTCGCATGATTTTTTGACAGAACTCTTCAATAATCGCTGAGTTTGAACAGCTCATCTCATCAATAGTAATTACAGTATTGTCGTCAAACTGACAATTTAGTAAAAAATTACTCATGTTCTTTATGCTTAGTTCTTTTGGTATATCGTTTATTTTTACGTATTCTGCGATATCTTCTATTAATCCACGAAAGATACTTTCACAAGAGTCAATAGTTACGGGTTCAAGACTACAGGAGAGATGCTTTACGTTTGCGAGTGAAAGATTTCTTGCTACTAACGCTGTTTTACCTGTCCCAGATTCACCATGTAACCATATGCTCATATTGTCTGCGATATTAGCATTAAACTCTGTATCACAAGGTCTATCGCAGTAGTAATCTTTTGAACTTTCAGTGTAATTTACAAAGCACACGTTTTTAATTTGTGCTACCGGTAGTATTTCTACTACTGGAGCGATTAGCTTAGAAAGCGGTTGTGATTCAGGAAAATAATCCTTAACAGAATCTATACGCTTCATGACAATAGGTTGTTCAATAGAACATATAGGTAGTTTTGATAGTATTCCAACAAGTGCGTATTCCGCTGATTCCGGCCACTAGTTCCGGTTTAACCGGACACCACTAATCTCTCGCTTTTCTCTAACTCTATTTTTACTCTATCTGTCCGGATTGCGCCAGTTTTCGCATTGATTCTCCT
>NZ_JACJFF010000272.1:0-1743 GCF_014164465.1 Vibrio sp. SG41-7
ACCCTTAAATTATCGATCCTCACGATCATGTTGACCGATCCCACAATGCTGGAATAATTGAGCGCATCAGCACTGCAAGCCAGCCGACAGGAACTTAAATGGCGCAAGACTTTACCGATATTGACAGCGAAGAGCTGGACGGACTTATCCAGCGAGTGCAGGAGGCAAAGGAGCACGACTTAGCACTGAGTGCGGAAGATTGCCACATCTTGTTGAAGGCATTAAAGACGCTGGCTGCCCTGCAAGAGCGTCTGTCTGACAACGATATCACCCTGCATAAATTGCGTAAGTTGGTTGGCATGGTCAAGTCATCAGAAACGATGGACACTCTACTCGGCCAGAAAAATAAGAAAAACAAAAACCGCGGTCAAAAACGTCCTAAGCCTAAAAATACCCAACCCAGCACGCCACCAGTGAAACCGAAAGTCACTCAGCATAAACTGGACGACCTAAAGAAAGGCGATAGTTGCCCCGAGTGTCAAAAAGGCAAGTTATATAAATACGAGCCCGCTACACTGTTGCGGATCACAGTGCAAAGCCCATTCGTCCCAGAGCAACACGTTATGGAGCGGCTACGTTGCAATGCCTGTGGTCAGTACTTCACTGCCAAGTTACCCAATGACGTGATAAATGATGGAGAGCCAAGCCAGAAGTATGGTTACAGTGCCCGCAGCCTGATGGCTCTTCACAAGTTTTTTGCAGGTGCGCCCTACTATCGTCAGGAGAGTACGCAGGCGCTGATGGGGATTAAACTGACCGCCTCAACCATCTTTGACCAAGTCGAGTTAGTCGCCAATAGCTTGCAACCCATTTATAACTTGTTAAGAGTGTTTGCCGCAAACGCAGAGCACTATTATTTAGATGACACGACCAACCGAATTTTAGACAAAGTCCCGATAGAAAAGCCGCAGCGAAATGGAACAAAAACCCGAGAGCGCAGTGGTGTTTACAGCTCCGGTTTAGTCGCGGGCTTAAAAGAGGGTCGTACTGTCGTGTTGTATCAGACCAATATCGGTCATGCCGGCGAGTTCATCGACGAGATTTTACATGACCGTGGCCGGACACTCGCGCCCCCGATATTGATGAGTGATGCCTTATCGAGCAACCGTCCATCGCTTGATTACGTGGTCGAACACAGTCTGTGCAACAGTCACGGACGACGGCAGTTTGCCGAGGTCCTTAATCAGTTCCCAGATGAAGTGGAGCAAGTACTACAGTGGTATGGTGAAATCTGGCGACACGATGATGAAGCCAGAGAGTTAGGACTTAACGCGGGGCAACGGTTAGCTTGGCATAAAAAGCTATCACTTCCGGTAATGGAGCAGATCCGAAGCTGGGGTCAGGCCGAGCTGAACAGGGGAAATACCGAAGAAAACAGCGGGCTTGGTAAAGCAATTAATTATTTTACTAAGCATTATGAGGGGTTGACCGCCTTCTGTCGTCTCGAGGGAGCACAGCTGGATAATAACCGAGCGGAGCAAGCGCTCAAGCTGGTTGCTCGCAACCGAAAAAATGCCCTGTTCCATAAAACACAGGCTGGTGCGAGCATTGCGGATGTGATCATGGCGATGATAGCGACATCAGCCGAAGCGGGTATAAATGTGCTGGATTACTTTAATACGATACAGCGAATGGAAAGTGAAGTTAAGGCTAATCCACAACAGTTCTTGCCCTGGAATTATCAGTCCAATATCTAATCAAAACAGGCTCTGGCTTTTGGCCAGAGCCGCTTCTTCATACCTA
>NZ_JACJFF010000273.1:0-1740 GCF_014164465.1 Vibrio sp. SG41-7
AATGGCTCATGTTTTAGCCATGCTTCAAAACTCAACCAACAATAGGTAAACGATTGCATTTTAGAAGCGTAACCACGATTTAAGCCGCTGTATTATAATCGAATTAAAATTGAACAAAAAAAGCATGTAAGAGATCACTTACATCATTATCAGAGATCAGACTAGGTAAAAACCTGTCATTTGAAACCTTACCTGTGTGGTGATTGTGTGCGTTTTTGGTTGCGCTGTTGAAGCGAATTTTGTTTAGTTTTGTATGTGAAATATTCAAATTATTTTAGCGTATGCCTCTGCTTTTAAATCTAAATCACAGTTTTATATGTTGCTGTGGTTCTTTTGTTCAAACCGATATGCTATTTGATTTTGGTCATTAACCTATTGCTCATTAGTTTGCACTATCTATACGTGTTCTGTTCCACATAAACGAGATGTATAGAGGTCCTTATGACTAATCCAACTAAAACCGATCGTAAAGTCACGATCGGCAGCTATATCGCACTCGCATTCGCGATTGTGTTCTTTTCAGGCTTAATGCAGTCCAATGAATGGTATGGAGTGCTCGATTTTACAACGCTCAACGGTTCATTCGGTAAGGTCGCTTACGATGTCAGTGAAACGGCCGATGGTATCCAAGCGGCAACGACGTCATTGCGCGGTAAAGGCGGTAGTGGTGCTCGCGACGGTTTCATTTTTGCTTTGACACTTATTCCGACCGTGATGTTTGCACTGGGTATGATCAACGTACTTGAGCACTACGGTGCACTGGACGCGGCTCGTAAACTACTGACACCTCTGCTTCGCCCTCTAATGGGTATTCCGGGTAACTCAGGCTTGGCACTGATTGCTTCTTTGCAAAGTACCGATGCGGGTGCAGCGATGACGAGGCAGCTGAAAGATGAAGGGCATCTGACTAAGCGTGAAACCGATGTCTTCACCATGTTCCAGTTTACGGCGGGCGCGGCGATCGTTAACTTTTTCTCTTCAGGTGCGGTTCTGTTCACTCTAACGGCGATGGATGGTTCTTTGGCGGTAACATCGTCAATTGGTTTGGCTGTGGCTGTGATGTTCATCTTCAAGTTTGTCGGTGCGAACCTGTTCCGTATTTACCTCAACATTACTGAAGGCAAAGAAGACAAACCAAAATCAGACAAAGAACAAAAACTGGCAGAGGAAGTAGCATAATGAGCGAAGTTAAAGCAAAGAAACCAATGGTTACTGATATTTTCGTTGAAGGTGCTAAGAAAGGCTGGGTTATTGCGACTACCTCTACGGTACCGAATGTTCTGATGGCATTTGTGATTATCAAGGCATTGCAGATCACCGGTGCGCTGGATTTGATGGGCAGTGTATTTGCTCCAATCATGGCGGTATTTGGTTTACCTGGCGAAGCGGCAGCAGTATTGATTGGTGCGTGGATGTCGATGGGTGGCGCAGTGGGTGTGGTTATCACGCTGTTTGACCAAGGCATTCTGAACGGCAACCATATCGCTATCTTGGCGCCAGCTATCTACTTGATGGGCTCTCAGGTGCAATACATGGGTCGTATTATGGGACCAATTGGTACTGAAGGTCGTTATATCCCGGTGATGATCGCGATTTCGGTATTGAATGCCTTTGGGGCTTTGTTGCGTAATTCAATGGAACTAAATCAAGAACCTACGATCTGATCAGCTACCTCCACCCTCTCTCGTAGCCCTATGCCTAAGCCTCGTTACAAAACAACCAACTGGAAGCAATACAACC
>NZ_JACJFF010000274.1:0-1702 GCF_014164465.1 Vibrio sp. SG41-7
TGCTTTAGCGATAGCCGCTCTTACGCCTTTTTTAACGCAAACAAATAGAACGTTGATAGGAGTTATATCCATATTTATAATAATCCTTATAGATTAATATCTCATATTAAACATAGGTGCTTTGGGCGAATTTTCAACATGTTAATTGCTTTAGGTACAAGAAAAACTAAGCACCTAGCTCATGACAGCAGCGGTGCGGCGAGTTCAGCCTCGAGAAGATCGAGAGAATTCTCGACTGATTGACTAATCATAATCTGTTGATTTGTGAGCGTGATGCGACATGACTGTAAAACCATAGTGTGTCCCTTCCTAGCGGTGGCAACAGAACCTTAATGTTCCGATTGCCTATTGATTGGTGACGTTGTTAGAAGAATCCCTTCTATTTTTAACGGTATACCAGATTGTAAAAAACATAATTTATTTTCTAATGGACACCAAAAGTGTGACTTTGAAAAGATCAGGGCTTTGTTGCGTAATTCAATGGAACTAAATCAAGAACCTACGATCTGATCAGCTACGTCCACTCCCTCTCGAAGCTCTATGCCTAAACCTCGTTACAAAACAACCAACTGGAAGCAATACAACCAATCACTCGTTAACCGTGGTTCTCTGACCTTTTGGATTGATGAAGAAGCGATAAGTGGCTGGGCGCAAAGCAAACAGAATAAGCGCGGGAGGCCACGTCGGTTCAGCGATTTAGCTATCACGACTGCCCTCATGGTGAAGCGAGTTTTTTCTATGCCACTGAGAGCTCTGCAAGGGTTTATCGACTCAATATTTAGGCTTGCCCATGTTCCATTAAGTTGTCCCCATTACACCTGCATCAGTCGTAGAGCAAAGCAAGTTGAGGTCTCATTTAAGACTAAAACTAGAGGAGCAATACAGCACCTAGCCATTGATGCTACTGGCCTTAAGGTTTATGGCGAAGGTGAATGGAAAGTCAAGAAACACGGGACGGATGGCAAGCGTAGAGTCTGGCTGCGAAAGCTGCATATTGCAGTCGATACAAGCACTCATGAGATCATTGCCGCCGAGCTAAGTTTATCAACGGTTACAGATGGAGAAGTACTCCCGAACTTACTGAAACAAACACGCCGAAGTATCCTTGAGGTGTCTGGTGATGGCGCTTACGACACGAGATTGTGTCACGCTGCTATTAAGATTAAGGGAGCCATTGGGCTTGTTCCCCCACGAGAAGGGGCAGCCTTCTGGGAGCGTGGTCACCCGAGAAATCTCGCCGTGGCTTGCCAGAAGTTATATGGCTCAAATAAGTATTGGAAAGAGCGGTATGGATACCACAAACGTTCACTCTCAGAAACAGCGATGTATCGTGTTAAACAGTTATTAGGAGGGCAACTGAGCTTAAGAAATTACAATGCACAGGTGGGTGAAACTTACGCGATGATAAAAGCGTTGAACAAGCTTACTGGGTTAGGTATGCCTGAAACTTGTCGTATCGACTAAGAAACGCCCGAAACGGGGTAGCTCTATTTTTAAATCTAATTACGCAACAAAGCCTCCTAACTAGGGGGACATGTCACTTTACCTTCTATAAGTTGCTCACCAATCAATTGGCGCGATTTTGTGAAGAATGTTTTACAGTGTCGATTTATCTCCTCAGTAAATCCGCTTTTCTTATCAAGTTTATTGGGTAGGCTTTTGTTAGATATTGTTCATTTCAACAACTTTTATTCTTAGGTCC
>NZ_JACJFF010000275.1:0-1692 GCF_014164465.1 Vibrio sp. SG41-7
AGCGTAAAAGGCAAGCTCAAGGCAATGCCTCCCGGGGTCGGAGACCCTGTGCATGCAGAGAAATTCAACGTACGGAACCTGAGAGATCCTGTTCGGGCCTTTCTAACGGAAGGAGCCTGTAGTGCAAACCCGCAAGGTGAACCGTAGGGATGAGCAGGAAGTCGGATGAACTCATAGTACCGCGGAAACCAGCGAACAAAACCAGTGAAGTGGTTGCGGAGTTGGTGGAGGGAAGGGGTTCAACCAAGAGCAACAGCCAACACTGCGCCCCCGGCCGGACTCAGCGCCGGAGTTCCGGGACGTCCCGCTTGCTGGCTGTACGTCAACTTGCAAAGAGGAACAAGAAACAAACATTTAATAATCTGTTCTCACTCATAGATGAAGAGTTACTTGTCACGAGTTTTAACCAACTCAAAAGACAATCAGCAGCAGGATGTGATGGTGTTACCTGGCAGGCCTATGAACAGACATTGCCTTCTAACATTCAGGCACTCCTACTGTCGCTGAAACTGGGGCGGTATCGTCCAAAACCAGCAAGGCGAGTCTTCATCCCCAAGGAAGATGGCTCACAAAGGCCACTTAGTATCATCTGTCTGGAAGATAAGATAGTACAACAAGCGGTTGTCACTATCCTCAACCAGATTTATGAGATGGACTTCCTTGGTTTTTCCTATGGCTTTCGGCCTGGGCGAGGGCAACATGATGCACTTGATGCGTTATCAGTTGCTATTAAACGCAACCGGGTAAACTGGGTACTGGATCTGGACATCAGCAAGTTCTTTGACACCATTGAACACGACTGGATGCTACGGTTCGTGTCACACAGGGTATCTGATAAGCGTATGCTCAGGCTGATCACCCAGTGGCTGAAGGTAGGCACGCTGGATGAACATGGGCACAGAATGCAGTCCGATATCGGCTCACCACAGGGTGCTGTGATCTCGCCATTGCTGGCTAATATTTACCTCCACTATGTCTTTGACCTGTGGACACATAAATATAGACAGGCATGCCTAGGTCGAGTTAGCGTAGTGCGCTACGCCGACGATAGTGTCCTGGGGTTTGAGTCGAAAGAAGACGCGGAGCAATATCTGGTAGCGCTATCAGCCCGGATGGAAAAGTTTGGGTTGAAGCTCCACCCGGATAAAACAAAGCTGATCCCATTCGGAGCGAGTGCGGCAAGAGAAGCGCACGAAGCCAGGGAGCGGAGCAGCAGTTTCGACTTCCTCGGTTTTACCCATTATATGGGGCGGACCCGGAAAGGGTGGTTCACGGTGAAGCGGAAGACCAAGCGCTCTCGATTACGAGGGCAGCTTAAGCAGATCCGTCAGGAGCTTAAAAGAAAACGACTGCACCGGCCAATAGGTGAGACAGGTTCATGGCTGAACAGGGTGGTGATGGGGCACATGAATTACTATGCGGTCCCGCATAACCTGAAATCAGTTGGAATGTTTATTCTTGAAGTAAAGAAAGCATGGCTACAAGCCCTGAAAAGGCGAAGCCAACGCAAAAGGATGCCGTGGGAGCGATTCAGTCATTATCTGGCATTGTGGATCCCGTCCCCACGAATAATGCATCCATACCCTGATAAGCGATTTGACGGTATGACTCGAGGTAGGAGCCGGATGCGTTAGTAGCGCACGTCCGGATCTGTGCGGGGGGTGGCAGGTGACTGCCATTCCTACCGCGACC
>NZ_JACJFF010000276.1:0-1655 GCF_014164465.1 Vibrio sp. SG41-7
GGTTGTATTGCTTCCAGTTGGTTGTTTTGTAACGAGGCTTAGGCATAGGACTACGAGAGAGAGTGGAGGTAGCTGATCAGATCGTAGGTTCTTGATTTAGTTCCATTGAATTACGCAACAAAGCCGATCGTAAATAATAACTTAACAGCCAATTAAGTTAAACTTAATTTACAAAAACCAAACAAAGGCGCAATGTATTTAACGAAAGAATCGAATGGTGTTAAAATAACTCTATCATTTAATCATTAACAAATAACACTATAGAAAAACACCCTCTGCAAAATGGGTAAAGACACTTTATATAAATATAATATTCACTATATAAAAAAGGTTGATTATAATGTTACTAAAAAACAAAGTTGTTATTATAACTGGCGCTGCGTCTGGGATTGGTTTAGCTACAGTGAAATTATTTCTTGAAGAAGGTGCACAAGTTATTGCTGGTGATATAAATAAATCAGATGAAATACTTGAAGTATGTAAATCAAATAAATCTTGCTATTTTTTAAAATCAGATGTTACTAAGGTAGATGATCATATTAATTTAATTGAATTTGCTATTGAAAAATTTGGTGTTGTTAATATTTGTTTCAACAACGCTGGAATTGTTGGGGATACATCAAGTCCTGGAGCAGAACAATCAATTACTCTTTTTGATAAAGTATATGAAATTAATGTTAAAGGGGTCGCACTTGCAATGAATACCCAGATAGATTACTTCATGAAAAACAAAGTCAGTTCTCCTTCTATCATAAATACGGCATCAATTGCTGGAAAAATTGCAGTAAAAAATTCAGCTCCATATATTATGTCAAAGCATGCAGTTGTAGGGCTAACTAAGGCGTATGCGGTTGACTATGCGTCAAAGGGAATTCGCATAAATATGGTTGCTCCTGGTGTTATTTCTACTCCATTGGTTAATCGAGATGCGGATCCTGATTTAGTTGAAAAAGTAATTAACGCACACCCTATTGGTCGTGTTGGACAACCTGAAGAAATAAGCGAACTTGTACTATTTTTAGCATCGGATAGATCAACATTCATTAACGGAGCTTATTACAATATAGATGGTGGTTATTTAGCTGTTTAACTTATTATTGTCTACCTCTAGGCAAGGAAGGCGTAGTCAAAGCAGGTCAGTGACCTAAGAAGATATTTTTACAAAAGTGCTCTGACGTTAGGTCGAGCACTTCATCTACAGAGGGCCTTGTTTGCCAATTTAGACACAGAACAGCTCCATTTCGCGTATTTATTAGCCAATAAAACAAGCTTCAGGTATATCTGAATCCCGTAAGCTTATTAGAGAAATAAGCATAACAGTTCACTTAATCTTAATTGTACTGTAACAGGGGCTTTGTTGCGTAATTAAATTTAGAGATAGAGCCAACCCGTTTCGCGTATTTCTTAGTCAATACGACAAGTTTCAGGCATACCTAACCTAGTAAGCTTGTTCAACGCTTTTATCATCGCGTAAGTTTCACCCACTTGGGCATTGTAATTTCTTAAGCTCAGTTTCCCTCCTAGCAACTCTTTAACTCGATACATCGCTGTTTCTGAGAGTGAACGTTTGTGGTATCCATACCGCTCTTTCCAATACTTATTTGAGCCGTATAATTTCTGGCAACCCACGGCGAGATTTCGAGGGTGACCACGCT
>NZ_JACJFF010000277.1:0-1608 GCF_014164465.1 Vibrio sp. SG41-7
AATATTAGTTTTGAAGTCAGTATTCGTTGAGTCACAAAATCTTAAATTGAAGAGTTTGATCATGGCTCAGATTGAACGCTGGCGGCAGGCCTAACACATGCAAGTCGAGCGGAAACGACACTAACAATCCTTCGGGTGCGTTAATGGGCGTCGAGCGGCGGACGGGTGAGTAATGCCTAGGAAATTGCCTTGATGTGGGGGATAACCATTGGAAACGATGGCTAATACCGCATAATGCCTACGGGCCAAAGAGGGGGATCTTCGGACCTCTCGCGTCAAGATATGCCTAGGTGGGATTAGCTAGTTGGTGAGGTAATGGCTCACCAAGGCGACGATCCCTAGCTGGTCTGAGAGGATGATCAGCCACACTGGAACTGAGACACGGTCCAGACTCCTACGGGAGGCAGCAGTGGGGAATATTGCACAATGGGCGAAAGCCTGATGCAGCCATGCCGCGTGTATGAAGAAGGCCTTCGGGTTGTAAAGTACTTTCAGTTGTGAGGAAGGGGGTAACGTTAATAGCGTTATCTCTTGACGTTAGCAACAGAAGAAGCACCGGCTAACTCCGTGCCAGCAGCCGCGGTAATACGGAGGGTGCGAGCGTTAATCGGAATTACTGGGCGTAAAGCGCATGCAGGTGGTTCATTAAGTCAGATGTGAAAGCCCGGGGCTCAACCTCGGAACTGCATTTGAAACTGGTGAACTAGAGTGCTGTAGAGGGGGGTAGAATTTCAGGTGTAGCGGTGAAATGCGTAGAGATCTGAAGGAATACCAGTGGCGAAGGCGGCCCCCTGGACAGACACTGACACTCAGATGCGAAAGCGTGGGGAGCAAACAGGATTAGATACCCTGGTAGTCCACGCCGTAAACGATGTCTACTTGGAGGTTGTGGCCTTGAGCCGTGGCTTTCGGAGCTAACGCGTTAAGTAGACCGCCTGGGGAGTACGGTCGCAAGATTAAAACTCAAATGAATTGACGGGGGCCCGCACAAGCGGTGGAGCATGTGGTTTAATTCGATGCAACGCGAAGAACCTTACCTACTCTTGACATCCAGAGAAGCCAGCGGAGACGCAGGTGTGCCTTCGGGAACTCTGAGACAGGTGCTGCATGGCTGTCGTCAGCTCGTGTTGTGAAATGTTGGGTTAAGTCCCGCAACGAGCGCAACCCTTATCCTTGTTTGCCAGCGAGTAATGTCGGGAACTCCAGGGAGACTGCCGGTGATAAACCGGAGGAAGGTGGGGACGACGTCAAGTCATCATGGCCCTTACGAGTAGGGCTACACACGTGCTACAATGGCGCATACAGAGGGCAGCAAGCTAGCGATAGTGAGCGAATCCCAAAAAGTGCGTCGTAGTCCGGATTGGAGTCTGCAACTCGACTCCATGAAGTCGGAATCGCTAGTAATCGTGAATCAGAATGTCACGGTGAATACGTTCCCGGGCCTTGTACACACCGCCCGTCACACCATGGGAGTGGGCTGCAAAAGAAGTGGGTAGTTTAACCTTTCGGGGAGGACGCTCACCACTTTGTGGTTCATGACTGGGGTGAAGTCGTAACAAGGTAGCCCTAGGGGAACCTGGGGCTGGATCACCTCCTTATACGAAGATA
>NZ_JACJFF010000278.1:0-1569 GCF_014164465.1 Vibrio sp. SG41-7
GTAGAGTAGGTCACTGGCTTCGGCACAACCCTTATCCAGCGACCCCTCTTCAATTCCGTGCATGAGGTTTTCCCTCACACGGCTTTCACATAAATGTTCACCCGCTCACCTTCACAGTTTTCGCCTTTGTCGGTTGTAGATACACAAGGCCTGCCTTATGTAGCTTATCCCATGCATCTTGCGCAAGATACAGGCTCCGTCGCTGACTTCTGCTCCTTGACCAACGATAAAAGCGTGCCACTAAAAACCAATCCATCTTGAAAAAGACTTGCCGAGGATAGCCAACTTTACCAAAGTAATTCTTCCAGCCCCTCACCACTCGATTTACTCGTTTAACGAGCTTGTCTAGTGTGAGAGACGTTCGGTGTTTTACTATGCTCCGTAGCTTGTCCTTGTACTTCCTTTGACTCTTCTTCGATGGGTAGATCTTTATGTAGTTTGTGTGCTGAATGAAGCCAACCACATATTTGAATGTGAACCCTAGAAAATCAAATTCATTTCCTACTCGGGTCATATCCACAATGTGAGTTTTGTCCTCATTGAGCTTTAGCCCTTCCTTCTCCAGCTCATTCTTTATCCAGCCCTGTTGGGCTGAATTCAATGTCGCTTTCGACAGGATAACAAAGTCATCCGCGTAAGAAATTATCTTGCATGGTGTCTTTGTCGCTATCTTCTGACAAAAGTCATTTAGGTAAATGTTTGCCAGTAGTGGCGAAATCACCCCGCCTTGTGGCGTACCGATAGGGTTTCCCACTATGCGGCTTTTTCCTTTTGCTGTTGTCTCACTTATCGGCGCTTTAAGGAATTGCTTAATCAGTCTTAGTACCGCCCTGTCCGTCACTTTAGACCTTACCTTATCCACTAATCGTGAATGCGGTATAGTGTCAAAGAATTTTGATAGGTCAGCATCATAGACTTGTTTATATCCTTGTTTGAGATAGGCATTGATGCATATCACAGCGTCTTGAGCACTGCGCTTGGGCCTATAGCCGTAGCTATTGCAGTGAAAATGAGGTTCGAAGACTGGGCTTAACACGAGTGTGCATGCCATTTGGACAATGCGATCTCTGATACTTGGTATCCCCAAGTTTCGTGTTCTCCCATTGTCTTTGGGAATTTGTACTCTCTTTACTGGTAGCGGTTTGTAAGTACCGTTTACCAATTCTGCTCTTAGTGTTTTGATCAATTGGCCAGATGATTCAATGCTGTTTAAGTCTTCAAATCTAACACCATCGACACCCGCAGCTCCTTTATTTGCTTTACACAAATGGAAAGCATCCCAGAGGATGTCGAATCGACAGATTTTGTCATAAAGACTATAAAATGCTTTGTCTGGCTCCTGCTTTGAGCGCAGGTAAAGTTTTCGCTGAAATTCTCGAACTTGATTTGAAGTGTTAGCCATTTGGCAATCTCCTGCTGAAATTTCTTGAAAAACATCATTTATGTTTGAGCCCCTTCCCTAGATGAGGTTATGTTGTCCTCATCATCATCGGTACTATGGGCTCATCCGACTGCCTATTGTGTGTACTCTGAGAATTTCGAGGTCCCCCCTTATATCTCTGAGTTGGG